>JAAFHG010000514.1 GCA_013297585.1 Chitinophagales bacterium | reverse complement strand
GCATTGGTTATCCAAGGTGCAGCTAAAGTTCCCCATCTACCATCAAATGTGTTGCGTTGAAAACCTGGACCTACATTACTTAAATACAAACTAGTAATATCAGACTTCACAGTTTTTGTTTGTACAGGGCAATAAAATGTATCGATACAAGTAGGTGTTGGTAAATATCTAGTTCGCAAGTTGATGGAACTACCTGCTTTTAAATTAGGTAAAGTTGTAACAGCTTGACTTACAGGCGCATACACAGAATCAAGCGTATTGTTTGTTTTTGTAAACTGTATCCAAGTGCCTTTTGCGCCAGCGGTTGTATCAAAAGCATCCCAAGTTACAATGGCATTACCACTTAATTGTAATTCGGCACTAGCTATTGGCCTGTTTACAAGCCCACTTTCGTATTTAGGGCCGTAAGCTGTACCTATTGCGTTTACAATTTTAGAGCTATTACCAACAGCATCAAAGGTTTGAATTTTAAAACTGCTAATGCCTTCTGGTATATTAATAATCTTATTAAAAGTATCAATACCTGGCCCCTTAGTTATTGCATAAATAGCAGAATCTTTACCATCATTCCAAGACACTTTGCAAGTTGTAATCTTAGGATCGGCAGGTAATAATCCTGTCATTTTAACTCTTAATCGTCCAGCAAAAACCTTTACCGAATCAATTCTGCCAGTGTAAATGGTCTCTCCAGCTTGGGTATATTGCTTATAATCATCCCATTTTGAGCATGATATAATAGCGATAATCGCAATTGCAACTATAAAATAAATATTTACTTTTTTCATTCTGCTTTTTTTTAAAAAATAGCTAATCGTTGTTTAATTTCAATAACTGTGATTTTTTAACGAGGATCGCCATAAACACTTAGTTCATTAATGCTTTGAGCGGTACCACCAGCGAAATTTTCAAGACAACGTATTCTAATATATTTCACTTTGGGTGCATTAACATCTACCTCCCAACTAAAGCCAGCCGAAGCAATGGCTTGATCATTTGCATCATCAGTACCATAAGGTAAGCCAGAAGGTTTGGTTACTGTATATGATCCTAAAAGTGTCCAACTAGCATCTAACGCTCCATTAAGTGAAGGATTGGCTGAGCCATAAATTTCAAAACGTTTCATGGTTGTTAAATAGTAAAAACGCGTTCCTTCTGGAAAAGGTCTAATCCAAACACGGCTAACCCTAGCTAAAGTGCCTGTATTAAAAGTAATCATATGAGGATTAGGGCCGCCCGCAGCTTGCTCGGTAAAACTTACAAATGGCCAACCTAATTTGCCATCCCACGCATAAGGCAAAGCTGCACCATTGGTTACTTGCGGTGCATCGCCTGGTAAAACAAAAGCACTAAAACTTGACTTAGGTAATAGTGTTTCGAACAATGGTTTTATTACTTTGTACATCGTATCAGTTTTATTACCCCAACGATCTTTCACTAAAAACCCATATCGATGGTCTGTAGTATCAATACCACGAACTTTAGATAAAATACTGTCTACATTAGTAAATACACTTTTATCATTATCTGCTTCGTATTCATCAAATACGTTCTTTTTAGTAACAATAATTGAGACATTAGCCTTTGTTGCATTTACAGCAGTGAGATTGTAACCACCAAAAGCGTTTTGTACTTTAATACTATTGTACACTTGCCATATTGGGGAAACAAGTGGCTTAATTTTTACAGTAGTTGGCGCAGATAATACTTCTGAACGACTAACAGAATACAATTTCACATCATGTTCAAGTGTATCAGCATAGCCTTCTAATAATAGAGAATTACTGTAGTAAGATGCTTTAACTTCATATTGCTGACCATTTGTAATGGTGTACACAGCTTTTACGTACGCTAAATTAGGATCTACAGGAACAGCATATTTAATGGTAGCGTTGCCATTACCATTTACTACAGTTATGGCTGTTACTTGTGCTGGTATAGTCGCATCACTACTTACTGGTTCATGAGACTCTAATGCTTTACCACACGACAATATTATGAGTGTAGTAACTAGAAAAAACAAATAATACTTTGATATATTTTTCATTGTTTAATGTTTGGAAGATGATAAAATGGAAGATTACCAACCAAGATTTTCTATTAAGTTTGGATTACGTCTTGTATCGTAATCGCCAATAGGCCAGAAATAATCTCTTGGTGCTATAAACTGCTGGCTGTAGATGAAACGCTCTTTGTAAAACGTATTATCAGTAGCGCCTTGAATGCTCCAACCAGTAATATCTTTATTAAGTTCTGTCGCGGCTTCTTTCCAACGTTTTAAATCCCACAAACGTTGCCCTTCAAACATCAATTCAATGGTACGCTCACGGTGTATAATATCTCTTAAACCTGCTTGAGTAGTATATTTTGTAGGATTACTTGAGAAAGCTGTCCAAGAAGCAACCACGCCTTGCAAGCCAGCACGTGCCCTTACTTTATCAAGGTAAGTTATCGCTACTGTAGAACCGCCAGTAACTTCGTTTTCTGCTTCAGCATAAAGCAAATACAAGTCTGCCATACGTACTTCTGGCCAAGGATATTGGCGCCAAACTGGTGCTGATGTACCACGACTTGTTGACTCCCAACTTACTAGTTTTTTTATAAAATACCCCGTCTCACTCCAGTTTTGATAATGACCAAAACCTGCGCTTTGGCTATTCTTTGTTTTTAAATAAAACGTTGCATTATCGCTACCACTTGCATTACCATCTTTCATGTACCAAATACCACCATCAAAACCTAAATCGGCATAAAAACGTGGCTCACGGTCAAAATTGATACGTGCAGTTGCAAAACCTGGTTCTATATTATATTTCTCAGCAGCGGTGGCTGTACGCAATT
>JAAFHG010000258.1 GCA_013297585.1 Chitinophagales bacterium | reverse complement strand
CATAAAAACAGAAACTTTTGTACATCCATAAAATCATAGAACACAGATTTTCATGATTAAGCTGGTGTAAATGATTCAATAAATCTGTGAACATCTTGATAATCAGTGTCATCAGTGTTCTATCTTTTTCAAACTTCAAATTCCAAATTATAAATGTCTTTACATAAACAAACACTCGCTATTCGTACACAAACTGCTCAGTCATTCGAGATGGAACATTCTACTCCATTGTATCTAAGTAGCAGCTTTACTTTCGATACGGCAGAAGATATGCGTGCAGCATTTGCCGAGGAAACTGATGATAATATTTACAGCCGTTACAGCAACCCAACTGTAGACGAATTTGTAAAAAAAATGTGCTTACTTGAAGGTGCAGAAGCTGGTTTTGCAACTGCAAGTGGTATGGCTGCGGTTTTCAATTCTATTTTTGCGTTGCTTAAAGCAGGTGACCATTTAATTTGTTGCAGTTCTGTATTCGGTAGTACACACGCATTGGCTACCAAGTTTTTACCAAAATATGGTATAGAATGTACGTTGGTAAGTTCTACCAAGCCAGAAGAGTGGGAAGCAGCGGTAAAACCTAACACTAAAATGGTCTATTTAGAAACACCAACCAATCCTCAATTAGAAGTGATTGATTTGGCTTGGGTAGGTGAATTTTCTAAAAAGCACAACATCATTTTTAATGTAGATAATTGTTTTGCATCGCCTATTTTACAAAACCCAATTGACTTTGGTGCTGATATTGTTAGCCATAGTGCTACAAAGTGGATTGATGGACAAGGTAGAGTTTTAGGCGGTATTGTGGTAGGTAGAGCAGATTTAATTAGAGAAATTTATTTATTCTGTAGAAATACTGGCCCAAGTATGAGCGCATTTAACGCTTGGGTTTTAAGCAAAAGTCTTGAAACACTAGATGTAAGAATAGAAAGACATTGTGCTAATGCACTTGCCATAGCTACCAAACTAGAGCAAAATGAAAAGATTGCTTGGGTAAAATATCCTTTCTTACCATCGCATCCTCAATACGAAATTGCCATTAAGCAAATGAAAAAAGGTGGTGGCGTGTTGTGTTTTGAACTAAAAGGTGGTGTAGAAAGCGGTCGTAAATTTTTAGATGCATTAGAACTATTATCAATGACACCAAATCTTGGTGATACACGTAGTATTGCATCACACCCAACAAGTACCACACATTCTAAATTAACTGAAGCTGAACGACAAGCCATAGGCATTACACCAGGTTTAATACGTATTTCTGCAGGTTTAGAAAATGTAAACGATATTTTAGCAGATATAGAACAAGCATTGGAAAAATGCTAGAAAAGTAACAAAAAAGGTGCTAAACGATTGATACGTTGCGGTATTTTATCGTCAAGCACCTTTTTTAAATTGGACTACAATTATGCGTTCTGTGTTATAATCCGTTATATCAATTTCCTAGCCCCCAGTCTCTACCTTTCATTACCGCTGGTACGCCTTCTGTTAGCCATTTTGCAGGCTTCTCACCTTTTAATAGCCAGTCGAAATATTGCTGTAAACGTATTTGTATGTCTTTACGGTTGCGTCTTTCTACAAGGTTGTGCGCTTCATTGTTGTACACTAGCAACCATACAGGTTTATTCAATCTACGCATGGCTGTAAAGTACTCAATACCTTGATACCAAGGCACTGCACCATCTGCATCGTTACTCATAATTACCAATGGTGTTTTTACTTTTGGCAAATGGAACAATGGTGAGTTTTCTATGTACAATTCTGGTTTATCCCAAATGGTAGCACCAATTCTGCTCTGCCCTTTCTCATATTGAAATTGACGTGTAACACCGCTTTCCCATCTAATGCCGCCATACGCACTAAACATATTAACCACAGGTGCGCCAGCCCAAGCAGCAGCGTATAAATTGGTTTGTGTAATCACATAAGCTGTTTGATAGCCACCCCAACTTTGCCCTTGAATACCAATTTTAGTACTATCTACAAAACCTGCTTTTACTACCGCTCTTGTACCACTTACTATGTAGTCAAAGGCATTTTTACCAGGGTGACCAGTTTTGTACCAAATGTCTGGCACAAATACAATATAACCACGGCTTACAAAAAATGGAATATTTATAGAAGAGGCACTTGGTGCAGGTGAACGGTAATTATGTAAGGTCTCGTTGCTACGCTCGTAGAAGTACACAATCATTGGGTACTTTTTCTTAGGGTCAAAATCTTCTGGCTTGTACAATACACCTTCAGTTTCTTTACCAGTATAAGCTTTCCATTTAAACAGCTCAGAAGTGCCCCAATTGTAATTGGCTTGCTGAGGGTTGGTGTTAGATAACATTCTACCTCGTACCTCTGCCATAACGCCTTTAGCATCTAAATCTGGGTAATGAGACAGATTACTAGTATCACTTTTGTATGTTGTAAATAAATTAGGTGATTCTTTAAACGATTCTTTTGTATAAATAAATATATCAGCCTCTTTTGCTTTCACTAGATTATTAATGTTGGCTGATTCTGGATAGAGCTTTGCTTTTTCTAAATCTTGGCTTGTTTCAGATTTCATTGTGCCAATAAAAAAGTTAGAATATCTATTCACTTTAGTTCTCTCATCAAACATTTTGTAAACAATCTTTTCATTGTTTTTTATATACTTACTATCTAAATCAAGGTTTACATAGCGGTATTCAGTTTTATTAATTCTACCAAAGGTTAAAGGAATACTTTTTTCAGCACCATCTGTCGCAACTTTCCATACATCGTAATGGTCGTAAATCAATACATATTTATCGCCTTCCATCCATTTAGCCACACCATAAGGGTTGGCATCATCTGGTACATCATTGTCTTCATCGTACAATGGATATTTAATATCGGTAGCTACTGCATATAACTTTTGCGTAACGCTATTGTACATGGTATAGGTTTTCTTTTTGTCTTCGTACACCAGTAAATATTTACCAGTATAAGACGGATATACATTGCCTTTAAAATTGGCCAATATCAATTTACGTTCGCCAGTCATTGGGTTAATGCTGTACAAATCGCTAAACGTACTGCCCTGCCATTGGCGAGCTACACGCTTACCAAAATCGGTGCTGCTATAAAACACGTCACCATCACCTTCTGAGGTTTGTTGCACTCGTGGAAACTTATCATCTGCCAAAGGCACAATGCTATTGTTGTCAAAATCGTATCTAGCTAAATAACTTTTACGTATATCAGCTTCTACATTTTTCAATTGCACGGTCATTAAATCATCATCATGGTAATTCCATACATCTACACCAGCCCTTTCAAATTCTGGTAACGATGTATCTTTTGCAGGCAATATCAACGATGTACCTATAAATAAACGTTTACCGCTTTCACTAAAGTCAATAGTTGCAAACTCGCTAATGGTATGCTTTACAGGCAAGCCTTTGGTGTTTCTATCAGCTAATAATTTGGCACTGTCTAAGCCAGCTTTGTAGTAATACAATTTGTAAAACTTCTGTGACTCTTTTTTAGCACTATCTCTTTCTGCTACAAATGCAAGCTGCTTACCTGCATCATCAAACGCAAAAGATTTAGCATCATTAAAAGCTTTTAATACCGTATCAATTTGCCTGGTACTTGTACTTAGTTGTAATACCAAAGCTTTACTGTTAGCATCGCTATTTTTCTTGGTCGTTTTAATTACGGCAACATTACCTATTCTACTTACCACGTAATCATTTACTAACATAAACGATTTCTTTTGGCCTTCGGCTAAATATTTAACCACAAGCTCTGTACCTTCTTCACCATCATTGGCAGCGCCTGCACCGCCTCTAGCACCGCCGGCTCTTCTTATAGGTGCAGTTGTAGGCGCAGCAACAAATGCTTCGGTTTTAACACTATCAGTTACTCTTTGTTTAGTCGTATCAGCAGCAGATTTTTCTAGCAAATACATTAAAACATTACTGGCCTTTTCTGGTAGTTTATAGCTTTTTACTGCTGGTATTTTCTCTATTGTAGAAGCGGTAATGTCAACTATTGCCAAACTGTCTTTTGGCATATCAGCAGGTGCTTTCTTAGCTATTCTTGCAGTACGTGTTTGCGCAAATGTTGGCTTAATTTTAAACACCACATACTTATTGTCTTCTGTAATGCGTGCATTATAGCCACGTGCTACCTCAAATAGTATTTTACCACTCGTAAGCTGAATGACTAAAGTTGCATCGCCTTCTTGTGGTGTAATAGTGTACACAACCAATTTGCCATCATTACTAATCAATTTTTCAGCTAGGGTTTGCCAGCCATCATACACCGAATGGTCAAGAGGTTTCTTTTGTGCTAATAGCCCTTTTGCCACAAACAACATCAATAGTAATACGTACATCTTCTTCATGAGCGTTAATTAAGTTTTGGCTAAAATATCTAAAAAAGAAAAGAATGCATGGGGATAATGCGTTTTTATTATGAACGGAGGAGTATATTACATGCATATACTGATTTTTAGTTTTTTAGGCACTAACATTGCTTAATTAGTAATACCGAAAACATACAACACCTCTATGAAAAAGCATGTTTTGTTACTACTTACAATAACAATAGTAAGTGGCATTACGATAATATCGCAGGCACAATCCGTTAAGGATAGCTGGTACGGTATTGGTGTTGCTGAAGTGCCCAATGAAACAAATAATTACTTGGGCGAGCTAGTTTTAAATGAAAAAAATGGTAAAGTAACTGGCGTTTTTAGCTATTATTTTAGAGATAGTTTGTTTAGTAATAAAATTGAAGGCAGGTTTGATAAAGTAACTAATAGGCTTCTACTTAACAAACAAAATATTATGTTTCATAGATCGTACGATACCAAAACAGGTGTAGATTGCCCTATGTACGCTGAAATGACTTTGCGTAATTCACGAGTAGAAACTGTACTAAAAGGTGCATTATATGCAGATAACGAACATCAATTTACTTGCCCAGTTATTAATTTTAATTTTAAGCGAGTTAAAGATGTAGCTCCACCTGTTATAAAAAAAGAGTCTTATACCATTTTGCCAAAAAAAAATAAAGAGGCTACAGTCATCCTTCCACGTAAACCATCGGTAGTAACTAGCGTAAAAACAGATACGGCAGTTGTTACCAAAAAAGCCCCGGTAATACTAGATACTAAACAATTACAGTATAGTAACAGACAAAAAGTGTACACCAAAGAGCTAGATATTGAAAGTAGTAATATACGCATTGAACTGTATGATAATGGACAGATAGACTTTGATTCTGTATCGTTGTACTTAAACGACAAATTGGTGCTTGGTTCTACAATGCTTAAGCATAGTGCCACATCTATTTCAATAATACTTAGTGATAGTGTAGCGTACAACGAACTAAGCATGTTTGCAGATAACCTTGGTTTAATACCACCAAATACAGCCGCACTAATACTCTACGATGGCAAAATAAGGCACGAAATAATGATGATGAGCGATCTTAATAGAAGTGCAACTATTAAGCTAAGAAAAAAGAAAAAGCCTTAAATCACTTTTGTAATTTCGTACAAGATGGTATTTTTTAAACTATTACATTGTATATTCATTTTCTAAACTATTAGTATGAAATATTTTTTTGTTCTCGCTATTATAGCCATTTTTTCAGGTAATTGTTACAGCCAAGCAACAAAATCACCAGCAATAACATTAGATGAAAATACACTTGTAAAAAGTGCAGATGGTTCTACAACTTATCCATATGCAATTTGGATAAAATTAACTCAATCTGGCAAGTATTTTCTCCGCAAAGAAAAGGCGAATGACTATTTTACTTTAACAGAAATGACACCTGAAATGCTGGCAAAAAAGGCAGAAGCAGTAGATAAAATGCCCATGCCAAAGGAATCTGCCTTTTTTAAAACAGGTAGCAAAATGGTGCCCTTTAAAGAGAAAGATATAAATGGTAACAAGTTTAACTTAAAAGAACTTAAAGGCAAAGTAGTAGTACTAAATTTTTGGTTTATTAATTGCCCACCTTGCAAGCAAG
>JAAFHG010000516.1 GCA_013297585.1 Chitinophagales bacterium | reverse complement strand
AATGTGACACTGCTGATGGGTTAGGTGTTATCAACACAAAAATGTGAATTGTAAAAGAAAAAAAGTACCAAAAAAAGAAATCTATAATAATAATAGCTTTTGGTATAATAAAATGTAGGGCAAATCTAAAGGACGCAACTAATGCCAAATAGTATTACTAATGATCGTAACATAAAAGAAGAAATGCTATAGCGAAAGCTTGAGATTATCTAGCATTTCTTTAGTTAAACGCTGAAGATTAAAATCTGGCTGCCACCCCCAATCGTTTCTTGCTACGGTATCATCTATACTTTGTGGCCAACTATTAGCAATATTCTGCCTACTATCTGGTTTGTAAGTAATTGTAAAGTCTGGTATATGGGTTTGAATTTCTGCAGAAATTTCTTTAGGTGAAAAGCTCACGCCTGCTACATTGTAAGATGTACGTACTGAGATTTTTTCGGATGGTGCTTCCATTAAATTGATAGTTGCGTTAATGGCATCTGTCATGTACATCATAGGTAAATAGGTATTCTCGCTTAGGAAGCATTGATAGGTTTTGTTTTCGATGGCTTCGTTGAAGATTTCCACCGCATAATCGGTAGTACCGCCACCTGGCGCAGATTTATAACTTATAAGACCTGGATAGCGCAGGCTACGAACATCGAGGCCAAAGCGCTGGTGATAGTAATTGCACCAAAACTCGCCTGCATACTTACTGATGCCGTATACAGTGATAGGTTCAATAACGGTTTGCTGTGGGCAGTTTTGCTTAGGGCTTGTAGGGCCAAAAACTGCAATGGAAGAAGGCCAATACACTTTTTTAAGGTTTTCCTCTCTAGCTATATCTAATACGTTGAGTAAGCCTTGCATGTTGAGATTCCATGCGAGTGTAGGATTTTTTTCGCCTGTGGCAGAAAGTATGGCTGCTAAGAGATAAATCTGTGTGATATTTTGACGAATAACTTGCACATGCAGCATTTCTTTGTTCATTACATCGATACTTACATAAGGGCCTGTACCTTTTAAAAGCTCGTTCTCTTCACGCAAATCGCTTGCAATAACATTGTTATTACCATAAATTTTGCGAAGCGCCAAAGTCAATTCTACGCCTATCTGGCCACTTGCGCCAATCACTAGTATTTTATCTTTTGCCATTATGGAAGTTTTTCGTTTAGTAATTTACAAAGATGCTGTGATGTTGTTGTTGGAGAAAAGAGAAATTGATGAGAGGAATATTTCAACTCATGATTACAACCCAATTACCGAACCTTGGTCGGCAGCTTTAAAACCCTTTAATAATAACTCTTTGCGCTGTTTTGATTTTGGGTTTAATAATGGATTGGTATGGTTAAAATGAATGAAGTAAATCTTGTCTTTTTCTTTCTGAGGTAAGTTGCTAAACAAAGCCACACTTTCTACCACAAAAGGATGCGGTATCTCTTTCATATCTCTACTAGGCAATTCGTCACTAGCATAAAAAGTACCATCAATTAGCGCTACATCTACTTTGGCAATTTCACTCACAATACTTTGCTGCCATTTTTCCCATTTATCTATATCGGGTATAAACAATACTTTTTTGTTGCTGGTAACAATAACAAAACCTACCGTTTCAGAATATTCATCACGATGTGGTACTACTATTGGTGTAATTGATATATTACTAGTAATAGCAACAGTATTATCTGCTTGTATACTCTGTAAATGAATGTTATTGAGGGTCACTAATTGGCTCCATGGACCATTGCTTTGTAAATATTGTTGCAACCTTGGCATGGCAAATACTGGAATATTTTTTGCTCCTAAAGCTTCTCTCCCTAATTGCATTAACCCTGTATAATGACCAATATGTGCATGGGTAATAAAAATACCCGCAGGCTGAAAGGTTGTTGATTTGCTAGTATAATGCTGTACAAATTGTAGTTGCGAAGTAATATCAGGCGTCGCTTCAAATAGCCAATACTGATTGGTTATCTTATCTACCAAAGCTAAACTGGTAATCAGTTTTTTCGATTGTTGGTGTTGCCAAAAAACTTTGCAGCAATCTTTGGTACAGCCTATTTGTGGGTAGCCAGCATCTTGGGCATTACCTAATACCACAAGAAAAGTAGCAGGATTATTTATTGAAGTTTTTGTGTTTTGAGCAAATATTTTGTATGTGACCATCATACTTACAAAAACTAAAAAAGTATGTAACCAAAAGCGCTTAAAAGAAATAATCATAGCAATAAACTAATTGTGCTAAAAATACATTGGCAATAAAATCAAAAGCCGATGCGTGTTTTGTAAAATAATACCAAACAAATGCATTTACCTAATTTCGCTCCATTCTACATTTAAAAATACTAAGAATGATACCATCTTATTTGTCTAATCTATTTGAAAAACAATCTTACAACCCTGATAATTTTTTTTTAATTGCTGGCCCATGTGTGGTAGAAGGTGAAGAAATAGTAATGGAAATTGCAGATAAAGTGGCTAGTATTTGCCGAAGGCTAGAAATTCCTTACGTTTTTAAAGCGAGCTATCGCAAAGCTAATAGAACCAATGCAGCATCCTTCACTGGTTTAGGTGATAGCGTAGGCTTAGACCTGATAAAAAAAGTGGGTGATACATTTAGATTACCCACTACATCTGACATTCACGCACATGAAGAAGCGGCTGAAGCAGCGAAATACATTGATATTTTACAAATACCTGCCTTTTTATGTAGACAAACAGACTTATTAGTAGCTGCTGCTGAAACAGGTAAAGTAGTAAACGTAAAAAAAGGGCAGTTTTTAAATGGCCCTTCTATGAAGTTTGCAGTTGAAAAAGTGCAAAAAGCAGGTAACAATCAA
>JAAFHG010000315.1 GCA_013297585.1 Chitinophagales bacterium | reverse complement strand
AGTAGGCATTGTATTGGTGTATGTAAATTTTCCGCCTGCGGCACAACCTGCACATTTGCTAGTATCATCAATATTAGTATCAGTAGTGTTTAACAATTTCTTACAGTTAAAAGTAAAATAAATAGCAGGCAATCTTGCTATTTTTATGCTACATTGTTGTGTAATAATTTCGCTTGCCCATGAAGAAATACCTTATTGGGTTTTGGTATAGCTTGCCCATACAATTATGCTTACTACACTTTAAACGCTACCAAATATTCCTAGTATTTTGGTACATACTATTTGCTACCATAGCTGGCAACTTCATGAGCAGTTTTGGTGCGGTATCTTTATTTCTTGCGCCTGAATATATGGGCAACGTAAATTTTTTCAGCTCTGCAATTGTGGGTGTAGCTATTGGTGTTTTTATCATGAGTTGGAACATCACCACCTTTATTTTACATAGCAAAGTAGTACGTTTTTTAGCTACCACCGCACAGCCTTTTTTAAAGTACTGTATCAACAATGCCATTATTCCTATGGTGTTTTTATTGTACTATTTATTTAAAGCCATTAAATACGAGCAACAAGAAGAATACAATTCTACTGCAAGTATTCTACTGCTTGTTATGGGCTTTATTGTTGGTTTAATTGCTGCTATTACCGTAGCATTTTTGTACTTTTTTACAGCCGATAAAACCATTTATAGCAGTATGGTAGCTGTAATTACTAGCGCCAATAAACATTACAACCGTGTAGCTAATAGAAAGAAAATGCCAGTTAAAAAAGACGACATTCGAGTTGATTGGTTCTTAAGTGCTATGTTTCATTTGCGTCAGCCACGTGATGTACGGCACTATTCAGACGATTATTTAAACAGCATTTTTAAGCGGCACCATTTGGCATCTGTTTATGCCATTCTTATTGCTTTTATGTTTTTGGTAGGCATTAGTTTCTTCTTAGATAATCCCGTATTTATTATACCAGCAGCAGCTAGCATTACATTATTGTTTGCCATATTGGTAGCAGTAGGCGGTGCCTTTTCTATCCTTTTAAAAAATTGGAGTATTCCTGTATTACTAGTCGCTTTTTTCTTGTTCAACTACTTGTACGAGCAAGAATATTTTGACCCAAGAAATAAAGCCTATGGCCTTGCTTATCAAACAAAAGACGATAGGCCGCTGTATAATTCTGAAACCATTAACGCCCTTGCAAGCGATAGTAATCAACTGGCAGATAAGCAACTTTTTTTACAGCGCTTAAACAATTGGAAACAACAACAGCATGGTAGTAAGCCCATCATGTACATCATTAATGTAAGTGGTGGAGGTACGCGTAGCGCTACATTTACTATGCATACCTTACAACGTATTGATAGCATTATTGGCGGCACATTAATGCACCAAACCATGTTAATCAATGGGGCTTCAGGCGGCATGCTTGGTGCTGCTTATTATCGTGAATTATATTTGCAAAAGCTGAAAGGCAAGCACATCAATCTCTTTCAGAAAACTTATGTAGATGACATTTCCAAAGACCTCTTAAATCCTTTGTTCTCATCGTTTGTAGCAAGAGATATTTTAGGGCCAGCACAAAAATTTACCAACAACAATATAAAGTACACAAAAGATAGAGGCTACGCCTTTGAGCAGCAACTAAATACTAACACCAATAATTTATTAGACAAGCCTTTAAAAGATTACATTAAAGATGAAGTAGCTGCCAATATTCCTACTATGTTGTATAGCTCAGTTATTTCTAGAGATGGTAGAAAAATGATTATTGGTACGCAGCCTATGCGCTTCTTAATGCAGCCTGTTACAGATAGTAATCGCTTAACTAGTTACCAACCAGATGCGGTTGATTTTAATAGTTTATTTGCTAAACAAGGCAGTACCAATATTAGAGTGCTTAGTGCTTTGCGTATGAATGCAACGTTTCCTTATGTATTGCCTAATGTATGGCTACCTACCAATCCTATTATTGATGTAATGGATGCAGGTTTGAGAGATAATTTTGGGCAAGAAACAACACTGCGTTTTATAGAAACTTTTAAAGATTGGCTACAAGCCAATACAAGTGGTGTGGTGTTAATTCAAATACGTGATAGAGCCATGGACGATTGGGACAAACCAATGGATGGCAATAGCATTGTGAGCTTTTTTACCAAGCCATTTTTACTGCTACAAAACAACTGGTTTAAAATGCAGGACTACTACCAGCATGATGCCATAGAATATTTACGCCGCAGTTATGGTCGCAACTTTAATCGTGTCACTTTTCAATATATACCTACAAAGGAAGCCGCAAGGGCTAGTTTAAGTTTTCACTTAACTACTGCCGAGAAAAATGACATCGCAGCTTCGCCAAATGATAGCATTAATACTGCTGCAATGTTGCAATTACAGCAAATGATAAAGTAAATCAAATTGCTTAGGTACCATGTGTTTTAACATCGCTATACCATCTGCCTACATTTAGCTTGAAACAATTTTACCTAAATGTCGGTTGTCGGAATTGTGTTTAACTAATTATATCACAAAATATGTAAAATGACCGAGTTCCCTGTGCATCCTATAGCTTATATCATAAAATTGTTAATATTAAAATTCAGCGAGTTACTTACTAGCTATTTAGGGTTTGTTCAGGATTATACTCTACCATCCATTCAATACCATATTTGTCTCTAAAGCCACCAAAATACGTACCCCAAAAGCTCTCTTCAAGTGGCATTTCTATTTGTCCATCAACAGAAAGGCCGTTGAATAAATGGTCTGCCTCTGCTTTACTTTCGGCGAATATCACAATTTTACTTCTGTTCTCGTTTTCGTTAGTTGTGCCCATTATTTCGGGTACATCATTAGCCATTAACATATTTGTTTTACCTATTGGTAAGGCTATATGCATAATTTTGTTAGCCTCTTTTTCTTGTACAGGAAACGCTTCCGTTGCAATGTCTTTAAAGCGAATAATTTTTGCAAACTCCCCACCAAAAACTGATTTGTAAAAAGTAAAAGCCTCTTCGGCGTTACCATTAAAATTGATGTGCGGATTAATTTGTGCCATAATTCTAGGTTTTGATTGATTCGAATTCAAACATAACCATTAAGTACCAAAGCTAGCAGGTGCAATTATGTTAAAAAAAGTGGCTGATTGCGGCAAGTGATAGGCGCTATCAATAGGCCATAAAGACACGTGATGGAAAAAGGAAGGAATTTTAATACCGTACTATTGTAACTTACATTTCTAGTTTCAATCTATCTCATTATACAAATGTGATTGCTTTTTTACACCTATAAGGCGTTTAAACTTTTCAGAAGAACAATCTTTTACATTTTTATATAGCATCTCAATAACCCGTAAAATGTTGAGCGACAAATATATTATAATTTTTTTTAATAATTATTCTAGAATACCTTTCTGTTAGATATGGTATCCTCAGAAAGAGTCAATTGCAATAACTAATAATTATATATAAAATTACTTGCCATGCCAAAACTTAAACACCTTTGTACTTTTGGCCTTATCTATTACTTAATATGAAACATTACAATATAATGGAAAGGCGAATAGCACGTACAAGTGTAGATACTTCTTAACTCCAGCATAGGCTATGCAGATAGCGCCGCTTCTCAAGATGACAACCTTGTGTTCTTTGTCTTCGTTGTTTAGTTGTGTAAAATGGCTAAAACGAGAAATGAAAGCTGCCGAACACCCCAAAACGGTCTACGGTTTCTTTGCTTGGTGATGGAGACAAAACACGCCACACAAAATCTACTCTAAAAAATTGCAGGATATTATCGATACCTGTACCAAGCTCTAGGTACATTTTATTATCAAGATTTTTAAATGGGAAATTACCTACAAAATTCAACTGTTGGTTGGCCTGCGATAGATTGGCAATAACGCCACGAGCCGTCCACAATTGGCGCCATTTTAGCTTGCGAGTAAGTGGTGTAAACCTAAACAAGCCTGTACCTATGTTATGCTCTAGGTTAAAACCCACATAGCTATCGGCTATGTATTCAAAACGGTTCATCAGGTTAAAAGCCTGCCTATTAAAGTAGTGCGCTTCATTGCCTGGCAAAATATCTAAAAAGTTGTAAGGCGCTGTACCAAAGGTTTTACCAGCAAAAAGATTGTAATAAATTTTGCCGTAGGGCGCTACTTTTAAAAAGTCTCGCACAGAGAGGTTTACCTTGTCGTATTGGTTACCGCTACCAAGCACGCCATCAAAAGCGTGGGTGTAGGCAAAGTCTATAATAGGCAAATCGCTACCCAAACTAATGCGGTTAAAATTATTTTCAATTGTACGTTCTGCATAAGCATACCGTAAGCGTACACTAGTTTCGAATGTGTTGAAAACATTAGGTTGCGCAAAAAATTTACTGGTGGGTAAGTTGGCCAAAGGCTCTAGTTGCTTTTGCGCAACAGATAACCCAAAGCCCCAACCTTTATTGGTTTCTTGGTAGTACTCTATCTTTTTTTCCTCGGCACGCTGAAACTTTTGTACAATGCCATTGCGCCTTAAAGCGGCAGCAAATAAGTTATCGTTGGCAAGTTGGTCGTAACGTGTTTGTCCATTATCCATATCGTTGCGATACGATACATTAATATAGCCCCAAGGCTGACTTTTAAACTGGTATTTCACCTCGGCTTTGCCCTTAAATTGCTCGTCTCTAAAACCATAAGCCAAATAGCCATGCAAGTTCCAATGCTCACTAAATTTTTT
>JAAFHG010000409.1 GCA_013297585.1 Chitinophagales bacterium | reverse complement strand
GCTTCTTCACCTCTGGCTTTTTCACCAATACCTTACCTTGTATCAATGCGCTTTTAGGCTGCGCAGCACTACGCTGTACCATTACTAGCAGCGAGGCAATTGAAGCTAGCCAATAGCGCCACGTTCTTTTAGGCTGTAATTGTGTTTCTATGATTGGCCTATCTAGTTGGTCTGTTGTAAAATGCCCACAAGTGCTACCAGTATTTTTCTTTAAAAAATTCAGCATTTCGTTGTCAGTCATTACACTAAAATCTACCACCACTTTTGCACAGCTACCGCAAAAGCGTCCTTTGTCTTCAGGTGTCATTGTGTCCCAATTTTCGTGGCAAGGTGTAGGTATGTGAATCTGTAAATCGTTAGTCATATAGCCCAGTTTTAATTGTTTGTTGTAGAAGATGCAGCTTGCAGAACGATTACATAAATGTTTTCAAAACAAATTTCCTGTACTTTCATCGCACCATCAACAACATGACAAACAGCCATTCACTAAATACTTATACCGATGAGCAATTGGTGTTGCATTACAAGCAACATCAGCAGCAACAAGCTTTGGCGGTATTGTATATGCGTTATGCTGATGTGGTGTATGGTGTATGTATGAAATATTTAAAAGACCAAGATTTTGCAAAAGATGCCGTGATGAATATTTATGAGGCATTAACCAATAAGCTGCTGCAACATGAGCCAGAAAATTTTAAAAGTTGGTTGTATGTATTGGCAAAAAACTGGTGCTTAATGCAGTTGCGCCGAGAAAAAGGTAAAGGCTTTTCAGAATTACCAGAAACTTTTATGCAATTAGAAGATAATTGGCATCTTGAAACTTTATTGGCAAAAGAAAATAGTTTAAATAGTCTTGAAAATTGCATTGAACAGCTAAATGCTGAGCAGCAACAAACCATCAAACTGTTTTATTTAGAAGAAAAATGTTATAACGAGATTACAGAAATTACTGGGCTAGATTGGAATAAAGTGAGAAGTTTGATACAAAATGGCAAAAGAAATTTGAAAATTTGCATGGATAAGCATGAGCAATAATAGTAACATACCATCTTACACTATCACGCACATTAGCAGATATGTTAATGGCACAATGAGTCGTGAGGATATGTATGCGTTTGAAAAAGCCATGCAAGCTGACCCATTTTTAGAAGACGCAGTGGAAGGTTTTAGAGAAGCTAATATTAAAAAAACTGACACAGACTTAGCAGCCATTAAAGCGGCGCTTTTACCAGATAAAGAATCTGCTAAAATTGTTCCATTTTATATTGCTTATAAAACTTGGTTTAGCGTAGCCGCAGCCATTATTGTTATTGGCACTATTGGCGCTGTAACATTTGCTATTTTACAACCCAATAACACTAGCCAACAAGTAGCCATTGTAACGCCATCAGTAGAAAAGCCAAAAGCTCTTTTAGACACAACGCATAGCATTAGCAACAGCCCAGCTATTGCCACTAACAAACCTTCACCTACAATAGCTTCAAGCAAAAAGCAGCCAATAATTGTGGCAGATAGCGAAGTGGTACTTTCATTAGCAAAGCAAGAAACTGTAAGTAGTCTGCAAGATGATGCAATAAAAAAAGTAGATAGTAACAGGTTGTATGTTGGTTCTCCAGTAGTAAAATTGACAGAAAAAGAGCTTAGTAGTTTGCCACCAATAAGCATTGAGCAAGCATTGCAACGCAGTGTAGCAGGTGTAGATATAAACAAGGATGGCAAAAAATATATAGCCCCATCTAATATCAACAATGGATTTGTAAATACGAATAATTCAAATAACCATATCAATATTCGTGGTACTAATAGTATCAATAAAAATCAGCTGCCTTTATATATTATTAATGGTTTGCCGTACGATAGTTTGCCTGCTTATGTTGATGGTAACAACATTAAAAAAATTGAAATACTGAAAGATTCTACAGCAACTGCTATGTATGGTGCAAGGGCCGCCAACGGTGTGATAGTAGTAACAACCAATAATCAAGTGGCAGAATTATTGGCCAAACAAAATGCAGCTTCAAAAGCAAAAAATATCGATAATTTATCTAAAAGTATTGCTGCAAACAACACTTTAAAATCATTACAAAGTAAAGTGGCAGCCTCTGTTAAAGATACACTTGCAGAATCTAAAACTAATCTAAACGAAGTGGTAGTAATTGGTTACGGTACAGCTAAAAAAAGAGACATTACTGGCAGCGTTGTAAAAGTTGCCATTGACCCTTTAGACTCGCTTATGCCTATAGGAGGCTGGCAGTATTATAGTAAATACATGAACAAAAAAATTGGCTTTATTGGCGATACTACAAGCAACAATCACTTTGTTATTAGAGATAAAACTGGCAATAAATTAGATGATATTGATATTGAATTTTCGGTGGATAAAGAAGGGAACGCTTATAATGTTAAAGTAATTACTGATATAGATACCACAAAAGCCAAAACCATAGCTAATGCTGTAGTTGAAGGCCCTAAATGGATTAGCCGAAAAAAGAAAAATAAAGTAAAAATTCCTCTAAAAACCCCATAACGTAACATTGGTTATTGCTTAAAACTTTAGCTTCGCCACCATTACAAAACAGATATTAATCCAACAATAAAATTGCATTTTGGTTATTACTGTTATTTCATTTTAAACACAAACTCAAATTCATGAAACGATTATTAATGCTTGCTGCTACGTTTGCAGCCGTTACAAGCTTTGGTCAGGTTACAATGCCACAACCAAGCCCTACACAAACTATTAAACAAAACTTTGGTTTAGGTACAGTAGAGGTAAATTACTCTCGCCCAGGTGTAAAAGGTCGTAAAATTTTTGGTGATGTGGTGCCTTTTGATAAGGTTTGGCGAACTGGCGCTAATGGTGCTACCATCCTTAATTTTAGTGAACCTGTAGTAATTGGTGGTGTAGCTATTAAAGCTGGTAAATACGGCTTGCTATCTATTCCTGGTAAAAAAGAGTTTACGCTAATCATTACCAAAGACCTTACTGTAAACCAACCATCATTGTACAAACCAGAGAACGATGTGGTACGTGTAACCGCACCGGTTAATAAAGTGTCTGACGTAGTAGAAACCCTAAGCATGCAGTTTACCAATGTAAAAAACGAAAGCTGCGAACTACAAATTTCATGGGACAAACTAGCTGTAAGCTTGCCTATTACCGTAGATATTAAGGAACGCATTAAAGCCGATGTAGAAAAAAACCTAGCTAGCGATAAACCAAACTATCAAGCAGCAGCTTCTTTCTACTTTGAGTGGCTAAAAGACAATAATCAAGCCCTTACTTTAATTACCAAAGGTGTAGAGCAACAAAAAGAAGCATTCTGGTTATTCTTATTAAAAGCTAGAATAGAAAAAGAATTAGGCGATAAAGTAAGTGCAAAAGCTAGTGCTGATAAGTGTATAGAACTTGCAACAGCAGCTAAGAATAGTGACTATGTACGCATGGCACAAGAAGATATACTGAAGAAATTATAA
>JAAFHG010000331.1 GCA_013297585.1 Chitinophagales bacterium | reverse complement strand
GTCGTTAAGCATACGTTGGGCACTGTTGCGCTACTATATTAGTGCTTCTAATTTTGTAGGTGGATGTGATGCAAAGGCAATTGAGCAAGCAAGATGTATTTATAATTCTGATAATTATATTGGCTCTTTGGCCTATGAATTTGTGTATAACAGGCTCAAGAAATTTGATAAAGCTGAGTTTTGGTACAAAAGGTCTATCGTTGCTGCACAAATGCGTGATAAAGAAGATTTTGAATGGAAAGATATTGTGTATAACAAAACAGCGCAAAGTGATGTAAAAGTAGTAGGTGCTTTTAATAATAACACGTCTAACCAACTATACGAAAACAATGACGCTACTTACAGCCGTAGAGTTGCAACTAAAGTTAAAAGCAATAGTTACAAAATTATAATAGACGATAGAACAACTATTGAAAGACAATAATTGACAATTACAGTATCTTCATCCCATAAATGAAGCATACTTTACAACTTATTTTTCTTCTTACAGTAAGCAGCATTATCACAGCACAAACAGTGGGTGGTAATGCTGCTTTTAGTTTTATGGGCTTGCCAAATACTGCGCAAGTAAGTGCACTTGGTGGTGTAAATGTGTCAAACATTAATAACGATGTAGGCTTTAGTTTTAATAATCCCGCACTTTTAAAAAAAGAACAACACCAACAAGTAAATGCAAGTTTTAATAATTTTTTAGCTGGTATTAAAAACTACAGTTTAACCACCGCTTTTTATGCAAAAAAACCTGATATAACATTGGGTTTTGGTGTAAATTATTTAAGCTATGGCAGCATTACACAAACAGATGCAATTGGCAATATTTACGGCACATTTACACCTACAGATTATGTTGCACAAGCCATGGTTTCAAAGCAATATAAGGAACGCTTTTGGCTTGGTGCAGATTTGAAATATATTAGCAGTAGCTACGGTCAATATAAAAGCAGTGCTATTGCAACAGATATTGGTGTTACCTATTTTGACTCTAGTAATTATTTGCAAATAAGCTTGGTGGCAAAAAATATTGGTACACAATTACGTACCTACACCAACACAAATACAAAGGAAGAATTGCCGTTTGATATACAACTAGGCATTACTAAAAGATTGGCAAAAGCACCCATTCAATTTTCGCTTACTGGCCATCATTTACAGCAACTAGTAATAAGCTACAACGATAGTGCTTTTAATGCTAGTGAAGGCAACACACAACAAGCTACAACGCTTGATAATATTCTATCGCATCTTGTATTTGCTTCGCAAATATTTATAGGCGATAAATTGGATCTTGGTGTAGGTTATAATTTTTTACGGGCAAAAGATTTAAGTGCTTATGGCCTTACCAACGGACTTAATGGTTTTAGCTTGGGTGTAGTTATTAAACTAAAAAAGCTACAAATTAATTATGGTACAGGCTTTTATCAGCGCAATTTATTTCATCAAATAGGTCTCAATTTTAATTGGAAAGGAGAACTTTAGTTTGAGCCTTAGAGATTGAAAGTTTAGGGTTTAAAGGTTAAATGAGTTTCGGTTTATCGTTTTGTGCTCTGTATTCTTGGTGTATGATTGCTTTATAATTGACTATTGACCTCTGACCTTTCACAATCAACTTTTCACATTACTAAAATCTAGCAACCAATTTTAAGTTTATTAGCCTTGGTGTCAATCTATTAGGCAATGTAAACGTATTATTTTGAAAGTCTTTAATCAGCAAATAACTAATCGTATTTGCTCTATCAATAATATTAAAAACCTCAATACTTGCCCAAATACTTTGAAAGTTTTTAAAAGGTGAATGGCTACGTTTTGCTGCTTTTTCGCCGTCTAACAACAAGGCACTAAAGCCCATATCTATACGTATATAAGGCTCAATAGTTAAAGCGTTACGATACTTTACACTATTAGGAATATTATACGGTAAATTGCTACCGTACAAAGCATTCATATAAAACTTCAAGTTTTTATTAGTACTCATATAGTCTTGAAAAAACAAGCCAAACGTTATCATTCTGTCCGTTGGTCTGCGTACATAACCAATATCTGTTCTTACACTATCAGCAATCACTTGATCTGTACTATTAGCAGTAATTATTTCGCCTGCTGCATTTTTATATTGTTGGTAAAAGAAATTATCAATCTTCTCTCTAGTGTTCATCAGCCCAAAACTTACCCAACTTTCAGCATCTTTTACAAGCTCACCGTATAATCTTGTTTCAAAACCAACAGCGTACGCCTTAGCTCTGTTTTCACCAAAGTAGCGCACCCTTACATTGTCAACATCGTAAGGTACTACATCAGTCATGCTTTTATAGTAAGCCTCAGTTGTAAGCCTTGCAGGGCGTTGAAACAATTTAAAATTATAGTCTAACCCAGCGCTTACTTGCCAGCTTTTCTGTGCTTTTAAATTAGTGTTTACGGTACCATCATATCTACGCAACTCTCTGTAAAATGGTGGTTGATTATAAATACCTACTGAGGCTTTCACAACCACATCTTTTTGCCATTTTTTTGGTTTAAAAGAAATACCCATTCTTGGCGAAATCAACAACTCATTATTTAAGGTGTTGTAATTGTATCTAGCGCCTATTTGCAGTATTACATCAGATGAATCTTTGAATTGAATATTATCCTGAACATAGCCACTAAAGCGCATTATGTTCAAATCACTTTTACCCTTCAACACACTGTATAATTGCAAGCTAGAAGGATTGTAAGGTAACGAATAGCCAGCACTATCATTATATTGCCATTCGTTCAACTTATCTGAAATCACTTGTTGTTCTATCGAATTACCCCATTGCAAAAAATGCTTGCCTTTGTCTAAACTGCCTTTGTGCGAAGCATTCCAAACATCAATGTTCAAGCTATTTCTACTGTAGTTTAAAAATACACCAGCACCTAAAGGATTGACTATTAAACCATACGATACTTTGCTTTTGTCAAAATCTCGTTCGCCAAATAAGTAAGCAGCAGTAATATCTTTATTCTCTTCTTCGGTATCGTTAAATCGGCTCAACATCCACTTTAATTTCAAGTTTTTTCTTGGTTGATAAGTAGCAGACAACCCAACAAAACTAGTAGCATATTTATCTTTTTCTTGTCCTTCAAAATAGATATCCAAGCCAAGATTAGCCGAAAATACATTGGAGAAAACTGAAGATGTGAGCTTACTTGATTCTGGAAATAATGTAAACTTAGTGGCCGATACATTTGCCAACACCTCAAGCAACCATTTTTCACTTGCTTGGTAAGTAATTAACCCCTGCAAATCCGATGAAGAAGGGATGTAATTACCCTTAGTTTCTTGACTACTTAATAGGTTGCGTGTACTTCTATTTCTTACACCAAAATTGTAGGTTACTTTACCCTTAGCGCCAATACCCTCAAGGTGCAAACCTTGCTCTAGTAAGCCAACATAAGCACTACCACCAAAGGCTTTTGGCTTTTTATAGGTAATGTCTAACACGCTACTCATTTTGTCGCCATACTTAGCTTGATAACCACCATTATAAAACTTTACATTACCTGTCATTTCGGGGTTAATAAAACTTAAACCTTCTTGTTGACCACTACTTACTAAATACGGTCTGTAAACTTCAAAATCATTTACGTAAATCAAGTTTTCATCGTAGCTACCACCACGAACAGAATATTGACTTGTTAACTCGTTATTACTACCTACAAACACTTTTATCAAACTTTCAATACCACCAATAGGTGAAGGATTAACCAAGCTTTTTTGTGCATCAATAGATACTGTACCAGATTCGCCTCTTCTAGCTCTATCATCTTTTACAGTAACTTCTTGCAATTGTGCGGCAGAAGCTCGTTCTAGTTTTATTACAACCGTTTCAACTTCACCAATATTTAGCTGGAAATTCTTTTGCACAGATTGGTAACCATTAAAAGAAAAAACCAGAGCAAAAGGCTTTTTGGGTGTAACCTCAATAGAAAATGCACCATTTTTATCGGTAATAGTTCCTTTTTGTTTACTTAAAATTTGCACCGAAACGCTTTGCAAAGGCTGATCATTTTCGTCAACCACTTTACCAGAAACTTGTGTTTTTTGCTGTGCAAATGCTTGAGAGATAGTTAATAGTAATATAACAATGGCAGTATTAAAACGCATGTATTTTTGATTAATGATGGGTTGAAGATAGGGATTGTAATAATTTCATGCACAAACAAGCATGTTGTATCTAAATTACCTTTATCTTAGACCTTCGCAAACAACTTTTTTTAGTTAAAAAAACAATTTATGAAGAAATTATTTACACTCTTGGCTTTATCATTGTCATCACTAGCAGCTTTTTCACAATCCACAACAGTAGTCATTAGTCAAGTATTTGGTGGTGGTGGTGGAAGTACTGGCACTTATAAATACGACTATGTAGAATTATATAATTTAAGTGCTGTATCACAAGATATTTCTGGCTTCCAAATTCAGTATGGATCTGCAACTGGAATTTTTGCATCATCTGCTTC
>JAAFHG010000406.1 GCA_013297585.1 Chitinophagales bacterium | reverse complement strand
CTGCCGAAGGTAAAGGCTTGGGGCATCGTTTTTTGCGCCATATTGAGCGTAATTCTTGCTTGTTATTTTTAATTCCTGCAGACAGCAGCGATCATAAACGTGAATTTGAGGTTTTGCTGAATGAACTAGAAGAATACAACGAAGAAATGCTTGAAAAAGATTTTATAATAGCAGTGAGTAAAAGTGATATGCTTGATACTGAATTGAAAGAAGCCATAAGTAAGGAGTTGCCTGCAGATGTACCACATTATTTTATATCATCTGTAACCAATACAGGTTTGGTAGAATTGAAAGATGCGCTTTGGAATATTTTGAATAAGCCATTGTAGTAGTTTTTGCCACAAAGCCACAACGACTCAAAGAAACACAAAGAAAGGAAGATTCTTTAATTACTCAAATGGTGCATTAAGTATGATGCAATCCTAAGTCGTTTTGCTGTCATCTTTTTTATTAGTTTCTAGCTCTCGGAATTTGCTGATTGGCGCAGATATTTTATCTGTTTCGCTTGCATTTGTTTTCATTTTCACTTGCTATCACGTTTGTTCTTCTTGCTATCAACTATGGACTATCTACTATTTTCCATTATGTATGTTAAGAAAATGTAACGAAAGCGTTTGCGTAGATTTGCGTAAAATTGTGGGTTACTTTTTATGCCCGCGTGGTATTAACAGTATAATTAGCAGATTATAAGTTACCCTCTCTACAACGATTTGTCTTGTCTGCTAGCATGAAAAACACCTCTGCTGATTCAACGTTTGCTTTCGCTATAATTTCTACTGTTTTGCTTGGCTTGTGAATAACAATTTTATTATTAAATTTTTAAATTGAAACAGTTATGAAAACGCAAACTTTAAACACAATTGCAAAAAGATTTTTCTTAGGTAATATATTAGCAGCTGCACTATTTCTTTCAGCTCAGGCAAAAGCAAATACGCCTAAAACAGCTGCTAATCAAAACATCGTTTTAGATAGTTCTTCTGCCTATAAATTAGACTTAGTGTATGTAGGTAATAGTGCCGAAGGTCTTGAGTTTGATGTGAGATACAATAACTTAAGCGGTAAGTATTTTTCTTTTGTAATTAAAGATGACAATGGGGATGTTTTATTTGAGCAATCGTACAATAACAAAGCATTTTACAAAAAAGTACAATTGCCAGAAGTTGGTGATGTAAAATCATTAACGTTTACCATTTTAAACGAAAAAAACAAGATGGTTCAAACAAAAGACGTAAAAATATCTACTAACTTGATACAAGATGTTTTGGTAAAAATTAACTAAGCAACTTTTTTTTATTTACAATTATCCTTTTAAAAACACGAGTAGTGGCAACTTTTATAAAAGTTGCCACTACTTTTTTAATGAGGATTTACTAGTAACTATTTGATTAAAAGCATTCTTTTACATGCAAAATGGGCATAAAGCATCGCTTTGATGTTGGTAACTGCTATAAATTTTCCCATTCGCAAACAAAATTCATTTAAAAACTTGCGGTTTTGCCAAAAAGTATATTTTTGCACCCGTAACTAAAAATAATTACAATGTCAGACATCGCAACAAGAGTGAAAAAAATTATCGTTGATAAATTAGGAGTTGACGAAGCAGAAGTTACCACAGAAGCTTCTTTTACCAACGACCTCGGTGCCGATTCTTTGGATACCGTTGAATTAATCATGGAATTTGAAAAAGAATTTAACATTTCAATTCCAGATGAGCAAGCTGAAACCATCACTACCGTTGGTCAAGCAGTTGCTTACTTAGAAGAAAACGCTAAGTAGTTTTCACTCGCTTTTCTTAAAGAATAATTTAAAATCCGCCTTACTTAGGTTTAAGCCAAGGTAAGGCGGATTTCTAACTTAAAGGCTTTCCCAATATGGCACTTAAAAGAGTAGTAGTAACTGGTATTGGTACACTTACACCAATAGGCAATAATTTAGATGATTACTGGAGTAATTTGGTAAATGGCGTGTCGGGTGCTGATAAGATTACACTATTTGATGCCTCAAAGTTTAAAACGCAGTTTGCATGCGAGGTTAAAGGTTTCGATCCTGTAAATCACATGGATAGAAAGGAAGCCAAGCGTATGGATCGTTTTGCACAATTATCTATTGTAGCAAGCGATATGGCTGTAGCTGATAGTGGTATTTCGAAAGAAAATGTAGATGTAGATAGAGTGGGTGTCATTTTTGCAAGTGGCATTGGTGGTATTAATACCTTTCAAGAGGAAGTATCCAACTTTGCAAAAGGCGATGGAACGCCTCGTTTCAATCCTTTCTTTATTCCTAAAATGATATTAGATATTGCCGCAGGGCAAATATCTATGCGTCATGGTTTTAGAGGGCCTAACTATGCTGTAGTAAGTGCTTGTGCTAGTAGTACAAATGCAATGGTATCGGCACTAGACACCATACGCTTAGGTAGAGCAGATGTAATTTTATGTGGTGGTGCTGAAGCCGTTATTTGTGAAGCAGGTGTTGGTGGCTTTAATGCCATGAAAGCGATGAGTGAGCGTAACGATGACCCTACCACAGCTAGCAGACCCTACGATAAAGACCGTGACGGTTTTGTAATGGGCGAAGCTGCTGGTGTATTAGTATTTGAAGATTATGACCATGCCATAAAACGTGGTGCTAAAATATATTGTGAAGTAGCTGGCGGCGGCGCTACTGCCGATGCGTACCATCTTACAGCCCCACATCCTGAAGGATTGGGTGCAAAAAATGTGATGATTTCTGCATTGGCTGATGCTGGAATGAAACCAGAAGAAATAGACTACATTAATACACACGGTACGTCTACACCACTTGGTGATGTAGCCGAAGTGAAAGCTATTACCGACGTATTTGGTGCACATGCTTATAACTTAAACATCAGCAGCACTAAATCTATGACAGGCCATACCCTTGGTGCAGCAGGTGTAATAGAAGCTATTGCTTGTATAAAAGCTGTAATGCATGATATAGTACCACCTACTATTAATCATTTTACCGACGATCCAGATTTGGATAATAAACTCAACTTTACGTTTAATACAGCGCAAAAACGTGTTGTAAACGCAGCCTTGAGTAATACATTTGGTTTTGGTGGTCACAATGCTTGTGTAATAGTTAAAAAATACGTGGCATAACGTGGTGGAAATACTAAAAAGATTACTAAAAAAATCAACCACCCAATCATTTGAAGAGAGTGTAAAAAATACCTTGGGCATAAAGCCTACCAATATGGGTATTTACTATACTGCCCTTAGCCATCGTAGCGTAAAAGATACTCCTGAAGAAAATAATGAACGCCTTGAATATTTAGGCGATGCTGTGCTAAGTGCTATAGTAGCTGATTATTTGTTTAAACGTTACCCATATAAAGGCGAAGGTTTTTTAACCGAAATGCGCAGCAAAATGGTAAACCGTCAGCAATTGAATGATATTGCTGTGAAAATGGGTTTAAAGAAGATTACCCTTTTCAATAAATTCGATAATTCGCTACGTAATAGCCAGATT
>JAAFHG010000553.1 GCA_013297585.1 Chitinophagales bacterium | reverse complement strand
AAAGCACTTTTTAACAATACAAACTTGGGTTCATCATTCTAAAAAAATCTACTTTTATATTAATTTATTGTACAAATATTGAAGTGGTATAAACTTTGTGTTGATGAATAATTTTAACATAGTAAATACCTGTAGTATAATTATTACTCAAAGTAATGTACCCTTTTGTAGCATTGGTTTGTAGCTTACCAAGTTGCAATACTTTTGCACTAGCATCTACAATTACAAAACTTGCATTTTTATCTTCACATAATAAATTATATTGAATATTACCCCCTTTTACAATTTGTGTATTAAGTATTTCAACGCCTTTGCTCGTTGGGTTTATTTTTAAAACATTACTATAATTAAATTTACCATCAATATCCACCATTTTTAATCTATAATACTGTGTAACTATGTTGTTAAAATTGGTGTTTATAGTGTAATTATTGATTGATTTATTTTTTGCGGCAATTTTCTCAATCAATCTGTACATAAACTCATCTGTACTATTTTGTAGTTCAAAATGAGAAACGTTTAATTCATTTGTAGTTATCCAATTTAATGTTGCTACATTATTGTTTATGTTTTTTACATAAAAATTTTGTAGGGTTAATGGTAGTCCATTACTATTTACAGTATTGCTTAAGTTACTTTCGGCATGTAATCTATTTAACGATGCAACAGCATAAAAATATTCGCTTGTACCATCTAGTGTATTGTCTTGAAAAGTTGTAATAGCGTCGGTATTTGTAATCGTTAAAATATTGCTAGAATTTGTGATGTCAATTGGACTAACAGTTGAACGATACACAATAAATTGTCTTGTTTTTTGATATTCACTTAAACCGTCAGTTGGTTTTGTCCAGCTTAAGTTAACTGTTGTTGCATTTACTGGACTAACAACAAAATTAGTAGGCACAGGAGCGGTAAGGTTACTTTTCCAAGCCATTAAAGGTTCTAATGCAGGACGATTATAAAAAAATTGTTGTAAACTATCTCTGTGTCCCAAAGCATTACTTCTTAATGTAGTAGTGTTGTAATAAACGCTTCCTGTAATGTTGACATTGGCTCTGTTCATTCTTACTTGATTAGGTATTTGTCTATTATCTGTTGTAAACAAACCTTGGCTAGAAGCACCCACTTTGTACGATGCCATACCAATGTACATGTGCCTGTTAAAGGCATTATTACTCCACCAAGGTGTAAGGTTACTGTAATCACTACCTGTTTGCCCTTGGTGCCAATATACTTGAGGAATTAAATAATCAATCCAATTATTTTGTTGCCATAATCTGCTATTAGCAAAATGATCTTTGTAATGCTGTGTAGCTCCACTACTAGTGTTGCTACCAAAGGCGTTCATGCCATTAACTTGCGAACTTGATGTGCTAGAACTTACCCAAATTCCACTAGGGGAATAACCATATTTTATCCAAGGTTTCACAGCTCTAATACTGTCGCCCAAACGTTTTACTAAACTATCAATATTGGCGCGTCTCCAATCGTTTTTATTTACAATACCTCTACTATTAGCTGCAAATGTAGCATCATCATCAAAGGTGGTTATTGCAGGATTTGGATAAAAATAATCATCCATGTGTATGCCATCTACATCATATCTTCTTACAACATCCATTACAACACTAATAATATAATCGGTAACTGCAGGAATTCCTGGATTTAATATTTTTTGTACAACTCCAGTTGAAGTTGTAGTGCAATCTAAAATCCAACTAGAGTTGGTATTTATTACATGAGAGCCACTTAAAGCAGCAAGATTTGCTGGAGTAGCACTCGATAAAGCCCTGTAAGGATTAAACCATGCATGAAATTCTAATCCCAATTTTCTACATTCGGTAATCATAAATTCCATTGGATCGTAATAAGGATTTGGAGGTACGCCTTGTGTACCTGTTAAATCTCTACTCCAAGGTTCAATATTACTAAAGTACATGGCATCGCACTGGCTTCTTACTTGTACAAACACAGCATTCATGCCAGTAGTTTTATGTTCGGTAATTCGTTGTATAAATGTACTTTGCTCTGCCGATGTTGTTGCACCACTTGCTGGCCAATCAATATTACTAAAAGTAGCTATCCAAGCTGCACGTAACTCTCGTTTTGGAGAATTTTGAGCTAAAGCAAAAAAAGAAATAAAAAAACAGCAAACGGTGGTATAAAATTTATTCATAAAAAAAATATGTACAAAGATGAATGTTTTTAAAATAATTTAAAAAGATTATTATCTAAAACACTTAATTACATAATATTGTTGCCCAGTTAATTCTTAAACTTAAAATTTAAGCCTTTTCTTTACCACCTAATTGTTTGTATATGAATCCTTGGATATTATTGGGCGTAGTATTTGCCTATTTTGCTATTTTACTAGTAGTTGCCTACATTACTGGCAAAAAAAGCGATAACGAATCGTTTTTTATTGGAAATAGAAATAGTAATTGGATGTTGGTTGCTTTTGGTATGATAGGCACTAGCCTAAGTGGTGTAACTTTTGTAAGTGTTCCTGGTGGCATTGCTAAAGAAAGTTTTGCTTACTTACAAATTACATTGGGCTATTTAATTGGCTATTTTGTAATTGCCTTGGTGC
>JAAFHG010000138.1 GCA_013297585.1 Chitinophagales bacterium | reverse complement strand
GCAATAGTAAAGCAAGGGCTGGTACAATAACCACTGACCATGGCGAGATTAAAACGCCCATTTTTATGCCTGTAGGTACTGTTGGCAGCGTAAAAGCTGTGAATCAACAGCAGCTTAAAAACGATGTAAAAGCACAAATAATTCTTGGCAATACTTACCATTTATACTTACGCCCTGGTACAGATGTACTAGAAGGTGCTGGTGGCTTACACAAATTTAATGGTTGGGATAAACCGATTTTAACCGATAGTGGTGGTTATCAAGTGTTTTCTTTAGCAGCAAATAGAAAAATTACAGAAGAAGGGGTATTGTTTCAAAGCCACATTGATGGTAGTAAGCATTTGTTTACGCCTGAAAAAGTGATGGATATTCAGCGTAGTATTGGGGCCGATATTATTATGGCATTTGACGAATGCCCACCCTACCCTAGCGATTATACCTATGCTAGAAAAAGTATGGAATTAACCCATCGTTGGTTAGATAGATGTTTCAACCGCATTAACGAAACGCCTGATAAATATAGTTATACGCAAAATTTATTTCCTATTGTTCAGGGTAGTACTTATAAAGATTTACGTACCGCTTCTAGCGAATATGTTGCTAGTAAAAATGCCGTAGGCAATGCTATTGGCGGTTTAAGCGTGGGCGAAAGTGAAGAAATGATGTACGAATTTTCGGCTTTGTGTTGCGATATTTTACCAGCCGACAAACCACGTTACTTAATGGGCGTAGGCACACCTTGGAATATTTTAGAAAACATAGCTTTAGGTGTAGACATGTTTGACTGTGTAATGCCTACACGCAATGGTAGAAACGGTATGCTTTTCACGTCTAAAGGCATCATCAATATTAGAAACAAAAAATGGGCAACAGATTTTAGCCCAATTGATACTGGTTTTACTTGCGAAACGAGTAACTATTATTCCAAAGCTTATTTGCGCCACTTGTTTGTAGCGGGTGAAATTTTAGCCCTGCAATTGGCTAGCATTCACAACTTGGCTTTCTACTTATGGCTAGTGAGCGAAGCAAGACAACACATCATTAACAACACTTTTAATAGTTGGAAAAACGAGATGATTGAAACCTTAAAAACAAGGTTGTAAAATATTGCTAGAACGCTTTAAGAGCGGGCTTTTTTGTGGATAAGCAAAGAAGCCTGTTTTTATTTATTCACGATACCATCGATTAGTATTTAGAATGTAAAATAGAATCTACTTTTACGATACTTACTAATCCGTTTACCTTTCAAGAACCGTAATTCGTACATCCTTCTATAAGGATGTTTTTTTTGCCCGTTATTTCATGAGTTACACGAATTTGCGCAACACAAACAATCATTGACCATTGACCATTGACCATTTCATTTTTCACATTTCACTTTTCACATTTCACTTTCGCCACACCAATTATCTTTGCCGTCACTCATTCAACAATGAAGAAACTAGACTGGTACATACTTAAAAACTTTTTAACCACTTTCTTTTTTGCCATCTTCTTATTTACAGTAATTGCTGTAGTGGTAGATGTGAGCGAAAAAACAGACGATTTTGTAAAATCGAAGCTTGGTTTTTTTCGCATTATCACCTTGTATTACTATGGTTTTGTACCGCATATCATTGCTTTACTGTTCCCATTATTTGTATTTATTGCAGTCATATTTTTTACATCAAAAATGGCAGGCCGTAGCGAGGTAATAGCCATTCTTGCAAGTGGTACTAGCTTTGCCCGCTTTTTACGTCCTTACTGGGTGGGCGGTATTTTACTAGCAAGTTTGTTATTTTTTGCCAACAGATTTGTTATTCCAAAAGCCAACCAAATACGTGGCAATTTTGAAGCAAGATATATTGACAATAACAACTCTTACAATGCACTTGTGCGTGACCAAAATAGCAATTTGTACATCCGTGTAGATAGCTTTTCATTTGCAGGCATTAACAATTACGATACACTCAACAAGCGTGGCGGGCCATTTTTCATGCACCGTATTATTAGCAATAAACTCACCATTAATACCCGTGCGGATAATTTACATTGGGATACTGCAACTAGAAAATGGATACTTGAAAATTTAATTGAACGTAAACTGAACAAGCTTGGCGAGACGATAGTGATGGAACCAAAACGTGTGGTAAACTTTAACTTTAAACCGCTTGATTTAAGCCGAGATAAATATACCAAAGATAAGCTTACCTCAAACGACTTAAGGACATTCATCAAGCTAGAAGAACTACGTGGTGCCGAGAACCTAAACGAACTAAAAATTGAGTTGTATAGGCGTGATGCAACCTGTATAACAGTACTATTGCTCACATTAATTGGTGCTACAGTAGCAGGCCGCAAAGTACGTGGTGGCAGTGGTGGTCACTTAGCTTTGGGCTTTATTATAGCAGCATTATTTATAGTAGTGGGGCAGTTTTCTACTGTATTTTCTACCAAAGGCAACCTGCCGCCTATTATTGCCGCTTGGATACCCAATACCATTTTTATGTTCGTAGCTATTTACCTGTATAAGCAGGCACCGAAATAATTGATTTTGATATTTATAAAGATAGAATAAACAGAGGTATTTAAAATATTAAAATATGAATGCTGGAAATTAAAAAATACATTGTATTATTTTATACCAAATGAGGTCGATTGTATTTCGTATTTTGCCAAAGTCTCAGTTTTATACACTCATGCAAGATGTATTACAACAACTAACTACACTTTTACAAAAAGAAAAGCAGTTTCTAGCCGATGATGGCGAATTGCTTAAAAGCAGTGTTGTAGCTGCTGCATTGCAACTACAACCACAGTTATTGTTATTGTTGTTATCTCAACCTACCATCAAGCAATATTTTTTTCAGCAGGTAGGCGATGTGTGGGTATTTGACAAAGTAAAATTTGAGCAATGCATTACTAACGATTCATTTTTACCAGACAGTATCAAGCCTTTTGTAAATAATACAGCCAAGAATACGCTACCACAAATAGCATTTAAAGGGTTTACAAAATACGATAACACAGGCAGTTATATACCAAGCACACTTACAGCAAAAGACAATTTCATTATACGTGGCAATAACATAGTTGTTTTACGCAGCTTACTGCCGATATACAAAAGCCGCATTAAACTTATTTATATTGACCCACCTTACAACACTGGTTCTGATATATTTTTATATAGCGATACATTTAATAGCAATACTTGGTTAACGTTAATGAAAAATAGATTAACCATTGCTTGGCAATTATTAGCAACTGATGGCAGCATATTTATACAAGTAGATGATAGTGAATTTGCTTACTTAAAAGTGCTATGCGACGAGGTATTTGGCAGAGCCAATTTTAAAGAACATATAGTACTAAAGTCAAGTACCGAAAGTGGTGTTAATGCCATTAATGTAAAACGTGGCGAACGCTTGTTTAAAGTGAAAGAACATATTTTATTTTATGCTAAATCGCCATCGTTTCGGTTTAAACCTTTTTACACAAAAACCACTTTTAACACACACTACAAGTACGAGGTAAAACAAACAGATAGCGGCTTTACTATTGAAGACATAAGCAAGACGATTACTAAACAATATTTACAAGGCAAAAAAAAGAAAACCCTTACCGATATTGAACTACACAGCATCAAACTAGCAATAGAAACTTACGCATTGCAGCATGCTTCAAATATTTATTCACTGGAAAAAAACATTAAAAAAGCAGGTGAAAAGTTTAAGGCATTTGCAGCAGCCAATAAAGCAAAAGGTATAGTAGAAGCATTTGTAAATAGTAATAACCAAACCATTTTGGTATATGATGGCGGCATGCTAATTCCATTGCAAGAACGCATTGTTATAGAAAATGGCAAGCCTTATTTTGGTATTTTAGCTTCTGACTTGTGGGTAGATATTAGTACCACAACAGCTAGTGAAGGTGGCGTTAGTTTTAGCAATGGCAAAAAGCCCGAAAAGCTGCTAAAACGCATTATTGAAATGGCTACCGATGAAGGCGATATTGTACTTGATTATTATCTAGGCAGTGGTACTACTGCGGCTGTTGCACATAAACTCAATAGGCGCCACATAGGTATAGAACAATTAGATTATGGTGAGAACGATAGTACTATAAGATTACAAAACGTGATACAGGGTGATGAAACAGGCATTAGTAAAACGGTAAACTGGCAAGGCGGCGGTAGCTTTATTTATTGCGAATTGCACCAAACTAATCAACTGTGGGCTGAGCAAATTGCAAGTGTTGCTACTCAAAAACGCACAAAGGCTTTGATACAGCAGATTGTAGCAAACCCTAATGTACTATCTAATGCCAACCGATTGGCTAAAGCACAGGCGCAACAGGCTTTTTTAACGTTAGACTTAGCGTTGCAGAAAAAAATATTATTACAGCTACTTGAGCTAGATGATATTAATATCCCACTAAGTGGTAACATTCAATTATCTCAGCAAGAGCTGAAACTGAATCAACAATTTTACAATATGATACCATAAAAACCTGCCAATCTTTTATCGATAAAGATTAGCAGTCTATATATTAAAAAATATTATACTTTCAATAATTTCTGCTGCTCATTAATGGCTTTTAACACAAACTTACAATTGAGCAATAGGCTTCCGTTGTATTTAGCTAAAGCTATTGATTTGCTTTTTGCATCAAATAAATCATAGGATTCAATTGAGCCATTCTTATACTGAATTTTTATAACAAGATGCTTAACTGAACCAATCCAAAATACTTCAGAAATATCAGCAGAAACTTTTTGAAACTTTTTTAGTTCTGTTGGTAGAACTCTTTGTGTAGCTACGGCTTGTTCAAGTGGATTATTTGATTTAAAAACAGACGTTACGCCAACAGTAAACACAATTTCTCGCTTTATAACAGAAGCCACCCTTTTTGAATTATCAACCGCTACCAGCCACTTGGGACCTTTCGTAATTAGATTAACAGCTGCCTCTGCCATGCCAAAACCTGGGTTATTTAGGGTTGAGATATTACTTAAAGTACCATCAACATTAACAGTAAATGTTACAATAACAGTGTATTTGCCCACTGGTACATGTTGTATTTTAGCTTCTTCTGGTAAACGCAAATTCCTTTCTAAATATTTTGCCCAAGCTTCTTTACCACCAGGAAATTCAGCATCAATTTTCACATAAGTATAAAAGGTATCCTTGCCATTAAAACGCATCGTTCCATTCTTCTTATAATCGAAAGGTTGTTCTGATTTTTTTAATTCAATTTCAACTACACCATTCTTACCTGCTTCGCCGTATTTATCTATAGCATTTTTATCTTTAAGAACATTGATACTTTTAATTGTGTTTGAATTTACGATTTTCAAATCATAATCTACTACTCGCTTACCATTTATTATGTATAAAGGCTTTGTACCGTCATTTCTAATAGCTAGCACTATTGGTTCTTCACTGTTTATAGCATCGTTTCCACTTACTTCGACTTGAATTACACCATTCTTTCCTCTTTCACCGTGTGCATCAGTGGCATCTTTTCCTGACAATACACGCCCATATTTTATTTTGCCCTTGTATTTACTTAATTCAAAATTAGTCTGTATCGTTCCATCGAGCACAAATAATGGATTCAAATCTGTAACTGTAATAACACCATTCTGAGCTGATTTGCCATACTTACTTACTAAGCCTTTACTTTTTACCAATGTTAATTCCAAGACTTTATCAGGCGTTTTATACAATTTATTCAATTGTGCTTTTGTGATTGTCTTATTTTGGTAAATAATTAGTGCATTAGCAGGTACATCATAAATTTTTATAACTTTATTTTGAGCTATATTACCTACAGTAGCTGTATTTTCATTAAAACCCTGACGAATTAAACTCTGACTTTCTTTCTTCAATTCAACTTCTATTACTCCATTTTTTCCTTTTTCACCGTATTTATCGGTAGCTTTTTTGTCTTTTAGTACATTAACACTTTTAATTGAATTAGGGTTAATGTTATCAAGACCATCACTCATTTCTTTACCATCTATCACAACAAGTACTGGATCTATTTCGGCTACTTTAATGATACCTTTCTTAGCAGCAGCACCATACTTGTCTTCATATTTTTTACTCTCAGACAATAAGATACCAAACTTTTTCCAAGAGATTTTCTCTAGCGAATCCAATTGAGAATATGAAATTAGCTTGTTTTTATACTCAATCAAATAACCCTTTGGTACATCTTTAAAACTTGATATAATTGTAACATTATCTACTAGCTTATTTACCTCATCACCTGCCTTTGATAGAGATATCTCTACCACTTTCTTCTTAGGCACAGTATCAACAACTACAGCACTTACACCCTTCTCTTTACTCACCAAATAAGCCTCAATACCTTTTAAGATATTGGTTGCTAAGGTTTGCTGATAGCTTGGATTTGTAAGGTTTTGTAAGTCTACTTTATTATCCATGTAACCGCATTCAACTAAAGCAGAAGGGCAATTTGTTGCTTGCAAAACCCATATCCCTTTATATCTCGTTAAAATAGTTTTATCGCTTTTAACTTGATTAACTAAAGAATTAGATAGTGAAGCTGCAAAATCATAATTCAATTGATAATTTCTTGCTTTTTCTTTATTGGCTATATAAATCTCTACACCTTCTGGAGATTTATCAGATGACTTCGCTAAATCATTTAAATTACAATGCACACTTAAAAACAAATCCGCGTTAGCTTTATTTGCATAGTCAGCCTTTTGAACAGGTGTCATAAACACATCATTATCTCTCGTCAACACAATGTTTATGTTAGCATTTGCATTTTGTACTTTTACCAATTTGGCAATGCTTAAGGCAATATCTTTTTCGAAACTTTTGCCATCAATACCAAGTGCACCAGCATCAGTACCACCGTGGCCAGCATCTATTACTACCGTGTAGGTTTTAGTAAGCTTGGCATTTGTATTTGCAATGTCAATTATATCATTTGCGGGGCTAGCAATTGCGTCTACCACATTTTCTAAAGCACTAGCTACTGATATAGTAATTGGGGTGGCTTCTTTTTTTCTAAACGCAAATAGTAAGGTAACGGTAACTAGCAAAGGCAATACCACTAGCCTTCTAGCATAAGAGAATCTTGGGTTTTTGTTGTTGGTAAGCATGGCGATTCTTCGTTTTATTGGTGAGTAAAAAAATGGATTGGTTAATGCAAAACGCTGTTGCGGATAAGCGGCTGCCAATAGCATGGTAGCAAGTGCTGCTGTATCGCCATTGTCTATGGCTTTGTTATCGGCAATAAACTCGTGTATGGTTTCAAGTTCACGTTTAAGTAGCCAAAAAATAGGATTAGGCCAACCGACAATCAATACTATTTGTAGTAACAATTTATCTAAACTGTGCTTTTCTCTTACATGCGTTAGTTCATGTTGTAGCATTTGCTTGCCAGCAGTAGTCGTTACATCAATATCAGTATGCCAAAAAATGAATTTAAAAAACGAGAAAGGCGTACCATTTGCTTGCGTTAATACTAGATATACATCGTCTAAATTTTTACAAGAATTGGCTTTCAACAGCTTGTAAATTTTTACCAAAGCCATTAACAGCATTGCTAATAAAACACTTGAAACAGCGATATACAGTGTAGCCACTAATGTTTCCCAAGTAAACTGAAAGCCTTTATCAGCAACGGTTTTCTCAAATTCAGAATTGGTATCGGCTATTACAGAAAACAATTGTATGGGTATAGAAACAGCCTCTTGGGATTTGTTAATGTCAATTTTTACTAAAGGCATTAACCAAGGTAAAACGGCTACACCTAATAGATAAAAACGATTGTATTGATGAAAGCGTTTGTTACGCAATACCAATGCATAATACAACATCATTACGGCGCTACAAAGCGATACTTGTAGAAAGTAGTAAGCAATTGACAGCATACAACTATTTTTTAGATTTTTTAATTTCGTTTAGTAGCAACTCAAGTTCTTTTACACTAAGCTTTTGCTGTTGCACCATAAAAGATACCACATCGCTAAATGAGCCTTCGAAATAGCTTTCTACCAAGGTGCCAATACTATTGCTAGAATAATCTTGCTTTGAAACCAAAGGATAGTATTGGTGCATACGACCAATCACATGAATGCCTACAAAACCTTTATCTACCAATATTTTTAAAATAGTGGCTACGGTGTTGCTATGTGGTTTTGGTTCTGGCTGTGCGTCTACAATGTCTTTTAAAAAAGCAGATTCTAATTTCCAAATGCTTTGCATAATTTGCTCTTCTGCTTTGGTTAATGGCTTTATCATTATAACTATAAATTTAGTTGAACAAATGTAATAACTAATTTTTTAGTTTACAAACTATTTTTTTAGTTTTAATAAAAATATTTTTCTGAGTAACTTATTGGCAACAAAAAAGGTTCAAAGCTGAAGCCTTGAACCTTTTAGAAAATTGCGTTACAATTTGCCTAGTAAAACAACTGCGATAAAATATTGGTTGGTGTATTAGTTGCTGGTTTTAGCCCTAAAAACTTGTTCATTTGGTTTTGCAGTAAAATGCCTGTGAGCTTTGTTTTTAAATTGCTAAACAGTGTAGACTGCTTTTGTGCATAATCGGCTTTATTGCTTTGTAACAAAGGCATTATTTGTGCTTTCGCAGCTAAAAAAGTATTGATGGCATTGGTAACTTTTGGTGTTTGTTCGGCAGTTAAACCGAGGCTTGGTGTTAATGCAGTCATAATGCCTGT
>JAAFHG010000090.1 GCA_013297585.1 Chitinophagales bacterium | reverse complement strand
TGGCTTTGCTTCTGCCTGTCCTGCATTTGTAACAACAACAAACTCGGGTCTAAATTCTTGCAAATTATTTGCACCACCATAGCTTAGTGCACTTTTAACACCATCTAATAATCCTGCTAAAATAAATTTTACACCACCTTTAAAGGGTATCACAGTGCTTTCTCCTTCTACATTTCTTTGCTCTTGACCATGCACTGTTTTGGTTTCTAAACTTGCTGCTCCTCTATATCTTTTATACAATCCATTTGGTTTTTCAATAATTTGTCCTGGTGCTTCTTTAGTTCCAGCAAGTAAGCTACCAAGCATTACACAGCTACTACCCAATGCTAAAGCTTTAGCTACATCTCCACTTGTTCTTATTCCTCCATCTGCCATAACAGGAATTGTAGAAGCTGCTAAAATGTTTTGCAAACAAGTAACATTTGGCACACCAAAACCTGTTTTAACACGTGTTGTGCAAAGAGAGCCTCCACCAACACCAACTCTTAAGCCATCTGCACCCCAATGCTCTAAATCTTGGGCAGCTTTTGCACTAGCAATATTTCCTGCAATAACATCAACGTTTTGTGGTAGTGTAGTTTTTAGTTTAGCTATTGCATCTTTTACATTTTCATGATGTCCATGTGCAACATCTATTAATATAACATTTGCCCCAGCATTTACTAATGCAGTAGCTCTTTCTGCAAAATCTCCATTTGCACCAACCGAAGCCATTACTGGAATTTTATCTATTGCTATTGAATTTTCCTTCCAAATAGCATTTACTCTATCTGTTTTTAGTGCAGTTGCAACTTTTAAAACATCTTCTTCCTGCTGCTCTATTGTCATAAATCTATGAATACAGCCAACGCCACCCATAACAGCTATTTCAATTGCCATCTTACTTTCACAAACAGTATCCATACAGCTTGCAACCAAAGGAATGCATAAAGAATAATTTTTGCTAAGTTTGGTAAATAAACTAATATTTTTTCTAGATGTTACTGATGAAAATGAAGGTACTAATTGAATATCATCGTAGGTTAAAGCAGGATTGTACATAGTTTTTTGATTGAAAAGCAAAGTAAGAATATTAATGATAAAAAATACAATTTGATTGTAATCTTTTAGTTAATTTTTATTAAAAATAAAAAAGGTTGACTCAATTAAGAATCAACCTTAAATTATTTATTTATTTATAAAAAACTAAAATCCTGGGCAACGCATTGCTGCACCCATTGCAGTTCTTCTATTTAAAAAGCCACGATAAGTTGCACTTAATTCTAAACCTCCTCGGTTTTGAGTGTAAGTATTTAATTTAGAAATATTAATATCATAACTAAAGCCAATATTCCATTTATCAATATCAAAATTAATAACTGGTATAATAGCATCGCCCCATCTAAAAAATGTACCAAAATTTATTCCGAAACTAGTATTGTCTTCTTTATAATTTCTTCCAAAATCAACACCATATAACATGCCAGCTAAAAACTGTTCATTTCCATCTTGCTTAATATAATCTACAAACCCTTGTATCTTATTATTATCACTTGTTTGAGCAGAAATTCCACCATTAATAACAGTTTTTCTTCCTAATATTGAGTACTCAGTATTATTTGCAAAGTAATTAAGTTTTGGATTATTGATGTGGTACATAGCTGCACCTACATAATATCTAATATCGTCTCCATAATCACTACTATAAGTTAACCCAGCACCAACATCATAATAAGTATAACCAAAATTGCTAAATTTAGGCAATTCATCAGGAGAAATCAATTTCAATTCTTGTGAATTGAATGATGTATTTACAGGACCACCAATTAAGGCAACAGATAAATATTTATTGCTAATTTGACTTAAAGATTTATTAAAACTTATTACAGGCAACAATGCTGTTTTTTTAAGTTTAATATCTCCTGCAACATCAGAAGTACCTTGCAAACCAAGTGTTACCCAATCTCCAGAAGTATTATTTAGTGGCATTTTATACTCTCCACTTGCAGCAAATGTTTTAAAAGGAACAGCAATGCTACCCCACTGGCTTCTATAATTTGCCTTTACTCTAACATCGCCATTAAAAATTCCTGCCAATGCTGGATTGCGTAATAATGGTGTTTCGTAATACTGAGAAAAATTTAAATCTTGGCAAATTGCATTTGCTCCAAAACCTACTATTAAACTCAATGATATTAATAATTTCTTCATATCCTAATATTAAAACTTATTTTAGAACTTAAAGGAAGTGCTACTTCCTTTAAGTTTTATTTTGATTAATTTTATTTAATTAATGTAACTGTTCCTGTGTAAACAAATTTTGTTCCGTTTGCACACATTACTTCACAAGTATAAACATAACTATCTGTTGGTGCAATTACTCCTTTAAACTTACCATCCCAAGCTAAATTAGGATTAAATGTTGCAGACTTATATGCTGGAGGTACAAATCCTGCACGTTCAAATACAACCTGGCCCCAACGATTAAATACTCTAAAACTTGTTACTTTTTGAATTCCTGTAGCTGTTACATAAAAATAATCATTTAAGCCATTTCCGTTTGGAGTAAATGTATTTGGAATAAATACCTGACTAGCTTCACAAAAAGCTCTAATGCAAATTTGAGCAGTGTCTTTACAACCAAAAACACTTGTTGCTGCTACTTGATAGCATACATTTTCTAGAACTGTTGCTGTAGGATTTGCCAAGGTTGCATTATCTAAATTTGTAGCTGGTGTCCAAATTGTACTCAATGTAGAATCGCTATACATTGGATTTAAATGATATTGAATACCTCCTTGCAAACGAACTGTATCTGCTCCAAAACTTACATGCAATGTGTCACCAACTGCAATTGTAATTTTATCTGTAGATGCATTTGGTGGTGCAAATACGCAACCTGCACTATTATTTACAAAAACAGTGTATGTAATATTACTTTTAGGAGTTGCATGAACAATTGGAGATTTTGCAGTATCCAACCAAGTGTTTGGAGACCAAGTATAAGTTACTGGCAATACTGCATTTGTTACAGCTTTAAGTTCAACGGTTTCTCCTTTACAAATTGAATCTTTTATTGCTTGTATTGTTACTGTATATGGTTGTATAACGCCTACTCTTACGCTTGCAGAGTCTGTACAACCAAAACTATTTGTACCCACAACAACATATTTAACTGTATCTGTTGGTTTTGCAATTACTACAGAACCTGTTGTAGCATTTAAACCAAAGTTTGGAGACCATTGATAAGTTGTTGCTCCTGGCATAGAATTGCTTGCTGTAAAGGTTATAGACACTCCAGGGCAAATTGTTGTATCTGTTCCTGGACTAATATAAACATTTGGCGATGAGTTTATTACTAATTTATTTAACACTAAAGTGTCTTTACAATATTGTGTTGCCACAAACAATGTATCATAATAAGCTAATCCTGCTGTTCCATAAACAGTGTTTGCAGTACTGTCTGTTGAGCTTTTATATTGTTGTCCATTTCCAAATGCCCAAGTATATGAATCTATAGGATCTTGGCTTGGAGCAACTTTTGCTTCATAGTAAATTGTTTGATTTACACAAGCTGTATCTTGACGAATGACATTTAAAATATTTGGAATATTATGCACATTAACATTAAATGTAGTAGTTGTTGTTGTATCTGTACAACCACTAACGCTTTTTACTTGTAACTTAACAGTGTGATCGCCTGTTGTATAATATTTAACTGTTTGGTTCATACCAACATTTGCAACACCATCAATTGTCCAAGTATAAACTGCACTTGCAGGTTGTTGATCGACTTTTGAAGGAGATCCTATGTATTGAACAGTTGTGTAACCACAAGTTGAATTATCTTGAGGAATTGGTGTAACAAAAGCAGCTTTAACGTAGTCTACATTTACATTTCCTATTGCATTTAATGGATAAGTACAGCCATTTGTAGAAATTAATATAGCTTTTGGCTTATAAGTTCCTCCTGATTTATAAGAGTGCTTAAACACATTACTTCCTGTATAAGGCATTGTAATAGTATCACCATCACCATAATCTACAAATACTTTATAGGTTTCTGTATTTCCATAAACAATAAACTTCACAGAATCTGCATTACATACATATCCAGTATCATGATTCCAAGAACCCAAAGGACCAGAAACTGTTTTTCTTGTGCTATCAATATAATAACATCCTGCTGCATTTTTTGAAGTCATTGTTATTGTATATGTATTTAATTGAGTAAAGCTTTGTGTTACAGTATCTCCTGTTTGTGTTGCCACAAATGGATTATAAGTCCAAGTTGTTACGTATGGTTTTGTAGATATTGTTGTTGTATTAATAAATTCAGCATTATATGGTAAACAACCTGCACCAATTTGTGTCATAGTAAATTTACCAGGCATTGTATCTCTAACTGTTATTGTTTGAATAGCAGAAGAATCTGTACAAGTAATTGTAGTAAATGGCGATGGTAAAGTATGCGTTCTTGTTGCTATTAATTTAACATCATAATTTCCTGTTGCATTATATACTTTATTTGGATTAATAATGCCACTATTTGTTGCATCTCCAAATTTCCAGTTATATGTTGTTGCAGTATCAGTTAAATTAGTAAATTTAACAGTATCACCTTTACAAACTGTTGTGCTTGGAGCAATTGAAAAATTAACTTTTGGTGTTCCATATACAAAAACACTATCTTTTTTAGATAAACTACCACAAGCTGTTGTTCCTGTAAGTGTTATATAATATTTACCTGGCTTAGTAAAGGTTTTTACTACTGAGTCTTTTCCATTAATACTAGGCACAGATTGAGAACTATCTCCAAAGTCCCAGACATAACTAGTTGCACCAGTACTATTTGAGTAGAATGTATATGAAGCAGGAGCACATTGGAATGGAGCACCTTTAACAGACATATTTAATGTAATTGTACCAACATTTGATGTTACAACAACTGGCATTTGTGCAGAGTCTGATGAACATTCATTTGAAGCATGAATAGATGGATAGAAAGTTGTTAATGCCCCAACATGATAAGCATGAGAAACAGTATCACTATTTGTAGAGCCAACAATATTGCCATTATCACCAAAATACCAAGCATAAGTTAAGTTGCTACCAATTGTTGCATTGGTAAATCTTACTATAGAATCTGAACATTGGAAAGTTGGTGATGCAGAGAATCTAACATCTGGTTTTGTTCTAACTTTTATTGTATCTTTCCAAACAGAACTGCCACAAGTTGGTGAAATAGCTTGTAAAGAAATTATATAGTTTGTATCTAAACCTGTAGAACTTCCTGGATATTGGTAACCAGCAGCAGAAAGTGTTGCTGTTGTTGGGTTACCATTTCCTCCATCTAATTTCCATTGATAAATAAACAAGTTTTGATCTGGAGTATTATTAGTAAATTTAAAGTTTGTTGCATTCGTTGTACCAAAAGCACAACCAGTATCAACAGAAACACTAAAGTTTGCTGCAGGTTTTGCAGAAGTAAAGAACATTTTACTCATACTATCTGCTTTACAACCTTGAGTACTATTTGCAACAACTGTTATTAATACACTATCAGGACCAGTAATTAACGCATAAGCAGGCATTGTACTTGTAGTACTTGTGCCTAATAATACTCTTGGGTTTGAATGATATGTAGCATACCAATCATAAGAAGTATTAGGTTTAGTAGTATTTACAACATATTGATCTATATTAAACACTGGGCAAGATGTATATTGAGAAGCTGCAAAGTTTGCCACAGCATCAGGATTTACAGTTACTGTTGCATAAGCACTTGTATCACTACATTTACCAGAAGTTACAATACGCTGAAAATGCATTGTATTTGTTAAACTAAGTGTGTTATAGTTTATTGTAGTATTTAGTGCATTTGTTAAATTATGGTTTGTTGTATCTTGTGTGTTACCAAAAAACCATTGGTATGCATAAGTACCATCTGCACCTGTTGGTACATTACCATTTATTGTAGCAGTATTGCCAGTACAAATTGGTGTTGTAGCAGGACTAACAATATTGTTTTTTATTCTTGTATGAACAATAACCTGTGTAACATTACTGTAACTAATACAAGAATCACTTTTTAATGTTCTACGTATTAATGAGGTTGTATCACCAGGGAATAAATAACTGTATGAATTTGTACTAACAGTATCCCATTTGCTTGAACCAACTATTTGTCTTTCCCAAACATATTTCATGTTGCTTATATTGGTATTTGGCAAATAGCCACCACCAACAGGAACACTACCTGTAAAGCTAACTAAACTTCCCTTACAAACAGTATCAACTAATGGCGTTATTGTATTATTTGCAATTGGCTCTGTATTAATAACAGTTATAGTGTCTTTTGTTCCAGGGCATGTAAAGTTTTTAATAGTCCAAACAAATTGATAAGTACCATAAGTACTAATATTTGCTGTAACAGGATTTACATTTGTTTCAAAACTAGCAGGATAAAAATTAACGCCTGCTCCTGTTGTATTATTAAAGCCTGCTATTGCACTCCAATATCCAACACCAGCAACAGGAACATTACCTGTTAATTGAATAGTTTTTCCATCACATATTGCAGTATCATTTCCAACAATTACGGCTTTGTCGCTATTTACTGGAATATAAATTCTAATGCAAGCTGTTGTATCTGGATCACAGTTACCATTTTTAACAATTGCTCTATAATAAATTGTAGATGGAATTGTTGGCGTAATAGACGTTGAACCAAACGGAATGCCTGGCAATGGTCCATAACCACTATTGCAATCAACAGTAGATGCAATCCAAGTAATATCTTCTCCTCTATGTCCAGAAAGTGTTATTAATGCCCTATCGCCTGGTCTGCAAACAATAGTATCTTTTGAACTTAAAACACCTCTTACAGAAGGACTATCAACATAAATTATTTTTTTAGATGTTAATGCTGTATCAAAACATCCATAATTCCATCCTTTAGATTTTACTACACCTGTTACTATTAAATTATCTTGAATACTATTAATTGAAATAGGATTAGCATTAGAATTAATATTTACTCTGTTGTTATAATTTTTATCTTCATAAAACCAATAATACATATCATCTTCACTTGCACTCAATGTTGCAGACACATTAATATTTGAACCTTGGCAATATCTATCGTTTGGTAAAGCAGGACTAACTAACAAGCTATTATTTCCTACTGGAGGTTTGTATAATCTAACTATTGCTGTATCGTATTTAGAGGGACAACCTCCATTATATGATTCTGCAATAACAGTTACAATTTCAGCATCTTTAAAAGAAAAAAGAGTACAAGGTGTTGTTGTTTGTGCAGTTACAGTAGCTTTTGCTCCTGTATTAACCGACCAAAAATAAAGCTCTCCAGAAGGCGTTGGTCTTGATGTTTTTGCACACAAATTAAAACTTCTATTTACTGTTCCAAGTACATTACAAAAAACAGTATCTCTCGTTCCAAAAATTGAACTTGTAGTATCATATACAAAGAAGTTAATAGAATCTACCCAAGTACGACAACCAGGCAATGTTGGTTCAATTTTATAATAAACCCAATAATCCTGTTTTCTTTCAATATTGCAAATTCTTACACTAGAATCGCTTAATGTTGTAAACGTTGGAGTTAGTGTTGAACTTGTTGACTTTAAAAACCAAGAGCTAATACCATTCAATCCTGGATAATTGCCCTTTAATACAATACAGTTACTATCACAAAAATAAACTCTTGAACCACCACTACCAGAAATTTTTGCTCTAGGAACTCCCGGTGTTACAATTACTTTTGCAATAGCAGAGTCTCCTTTACAAGAAAATGCAGATACCGTATTAATTACATAATATGCTGTATCAGTAATTGGTGAACCGTTTATTAACAAATCATTAATTGGTCCAATTTTAGGGGTAGTTTGTTGATTATTTCCTGTAATACTTCCTAATGCTACAGAAGATTTCCATGTAAATTTATCAGTAGCTGTTGGTGTAGATAAACTTATTAATACTTGCTCACCACTACACATACTATAATTAGGTGCATTGTTAGGATAAGTCATTGTTACAGTTGGTGCGTTTGGAATAGGTTGCACATTTACTGTTAATTTATATGGGTTACCATCACATATTCCAGATTTTGGTGTAATTTCATAAGTTACAAAACCTGGTCCTGGAGGAGTTAAACTTAAAGAGTCTTTAATAGAAGCCACATAAGCACCTGCACTACTAGTAATATTTCCTGTTACACTTTGTGTTTGTGCAGTTAATACATCATACTTAAATTGTGTATTAATTGGAGATGTTATTGAATAGTTCACTTTTGTTTTTGAGCAAATATTCATAGTAACATCGTTAGATAAAATACATGGTAATATATGCAAGAATCTTGTTTGAGTTACTACTGCACAAGCTTTATTGGTTTTAGACTCAACCCTCATTTCAATTGTGAATTTTTTTCCACTTGCACAAGCTGCTGTATATGCATTTGCACTTGGCTTAAAGGTTGGTGTTAAATTATTTACTGTATCGTAACCTGTTGTTGTTAAATCTCCATTATAACCAGGATTAAATACAAATGTTCCTGATAAGTCTTCTAAACATCTAAAAGAAACTTTTACGTCTTTATTTTTTGTTGTGTCTATAGAAAAACCATAAACTTTAAAACTTTGTGTAGAATTACATATTGTATCAATTTTTGATAAAGCAGGCAATGCTACAGGAGGTGCTTGAAAGTTTACAATTTGCGTAGCAAATTTTGTAGCACAATTATTTTTAAATGTATCTGTTACTGTGTAAATACCTTTTGTTTTAAATTGAATTTGTGGAAAGGCAGATGTGTTTGTTGTTCCTCCTACAAATTCCCAATCTGTAACTGGTGTTCCTGGTGTAATTGTCCATTTGTATTGCAAAGTACTTGCAGCACTTGCTTGATAAGTATATTTTACTCTATTTTTTGCAATTGAAGTACTTACACCACCAATATTTGTATATAGGTTTGCATTGGTTGCTAGAGAATCGTAATTAATAGTTATTGATGATGGAGCACCACAATTAAATACACTATCAAACTCCATATTAACCCCTGCAAAACCATTTGCTTCTACATATTTTAAAACAGCTTGTGTGGTATCGCATTTACCTTTAACTCTTAAAGAAATCCAATATTTACCAGTTGTATTAATAGAAATAGTAGGATTCATTGTTCTAGAATTATTTCCTGCTTTCCAAGAAAAAATATTAGACGACAGTTTTATACTATCTTTTGATAAATATGGTTTAGTTGCATCATATACTTGCCATATATATGTAAACTGAGTACTATCTAAACAAAATGTTCTACGTGTACTATTTGCCAATTTTATTGTTGGTGCACAACCTATGATACTATCGTTTTTTATGTTTGTGCCTAAAGCAGCACTATCTAACATAAATGAAGGTTTTATTGTTGCAGTATCTACACAAACTCTTTTTATTGTATCATGACTAGGACATGGAGCTTGGGTATTATAATTATTATTTATTAATAATTGAATATCATGATAACCTGCATCTGAAGGTAAAGTAAATCTATATGCAGTATCTTTTGGTATTTCTGATTTTGAAGACTTATATAATTGTGGAGAATTGGGTCCTAGAGTATTAAAGACATTCCAAGTGTATTGTCCAAGATTTGCACATATAGTTAGACCACTTTGAGAAGCTGGACCTTGACCAGGATTAGATAAATTTTTAAATTTGATTGTATCTCCTAAACAAACCACACTATCACAACTAAATATAGCTTTAGGTTTTGTAAATACGTATGCTTGAGAATTATCTACTGCACCAGCAGCACAAGTTCCTGTTAAACCTGGTCCATTAAGAATGTTAAAAGGATTATTAACTGTTGCTTTTGTTTTAAATGAAGTAGAACCTGCAGCTAAACAAGCTCCATCTTATAGAAATGAGAAACATATCCATTCAATTCTATTAATTGACATGGGGTATAATTCTCAATTGGATTAGGCGTAGAACCACTATTCCACTCAATTGCAACAATAGCACCAGGAAAGTTTTGTTGAATTTGTTGATCATTTCCTGCTTTTACTTGTACATATAATTTAATAGTATCTCCATTACAAGAATATTTTTGTCCAAAGCTTTTATCAGATACTTGAGCAGAAATATCCCAAGAACTATTAATTACATGATAAGATTTTGTAGAAATTATATTTGAACCATTTGTTGTTTTAACTGTTACTGTGTAGTATGCATCACGATATTTTGTACCTGATTTTATTGGTACAAATGCTAAATTAAACTTGCCTGCTACTGGTAAAACATCTGGCTTTTGAACATTATTATAATCATCATACACAGAAAGAATTGAAGTAGAACCTGTTGAATTATTATTTAAAGAAAATCCTAAATCACTTAATCCATCACAAATACCATAGTAGTACTCTGGTTTTAAAATTTTCATTGTATCTACAGGTGCAGCTGCAGCTGTAATACTTGAGCCATTAACAACACTAAACGATTGTGTTGTATCGCCTACAGCACCAGCTGTACTTGAAGAAATTTTAAGTACATAATTACCACTTGGTCTTGCAGCAGCAATTGTTGCATTAATAAAAGTAGCATAAAATACATTTACTGTTCCACTATCGCCAGTAGTTGATAAACTAGGAAAATTTAAAAGT
>JAAFHG010000180.1 GCA_013297585.1 Chitinophagales bacterium | reverse complement strand
CCTACCCACAAATCGTTACCATTCTCAAAAAAACAACTTACCCTAAGTGTTTTTAGCCCAATATCTTTTTGTACAAAGTTTTTTTTATCGGCCGAGTAATTTAGCCCGCCACCTTTTGCCCCAAGCCAAAAACCCCCGTTCTTATCCTCGTAAATGGCAGAAATATGCGTATTGCCAAGCATTGCTTTATTTATACCAAAGTTAGAAATTGCTTTAAATTTTTTTCGATACGGATCTATTTTACATACCCCACCACCATCGGTACCTATCCAGATAATACCAGTATAATCTTGCGTAATAGATAAAATAATATCATAATCTTTATTGTATACATTAAGCGGCTTAATTTGATATTCTTCAAACTGCTCGGTTAGGGTATTAAATTTTCGTAATCCAGCACCCCAAGTACCTACCCATACGTTTTTATTGTTATCTAAAAATACCCTGTAAGTATTATTTGCGGCCGCGCCTCTCGTTGTACCATTGTTTAAATATTGCTTGGTTTGTTGGCTTTGTATACTATGTTTTATGAGTCCATTTTGCCAAGTGCCCATAAATAAATTTTGCGATTGATTGTCAATAGCAATAGATGTTACATTAATTTTATTAATACCAAGATTTATAGAATCAAGCTCTTTGGTTAATAGATTGTATTTAAAAAGGCCAATACTAGCTCCTACCCAAATTCTTCCTTGCGCATCTTGTGCCAGCGCATTAATAGTGTGATGATTATCTACAACGGTAAATTTTCCATCTTTTAAAATATAAAAACCGTGCAATGCACCTATATATAAAGTTCCTGAACTATCTACTAATAGTGATTTTATTTCTTGTATCTTAACTACATCTGTAGAATTGTAATGTGTGATAGAGTCTGATAATAAATTATAGCTATTAAGCCCACCAATTTTATTACCTATCCATAATGTATTTTTATACTCTGCTATTACTTCTACCGCTTGGTTAGACAAATTATTTACCGATCCCGGTGTTGACCTTAACGTATTTACATCGTAACCGTTGTACTTATTAAGCCCACCTCTTGTACCAAACCATAAAAAACCATATACATCTTGATGAATGGCTGTTACCTCATTATTAATTAAGCCATTATCTATTGTAATATTATTTTCAATAGAGGTTTGCGCAGTTACTATAGCACTATTGCACATTATTATAATAATAAAATAATGGGCAAGGCGGCAGATTCTTGTATTACGTTGAAGCATTACTAGTTGTTATATGACAAGCAAAAAATTATTTAAACACATCGTTAGTGTTTCTTTTTAATTAACCCCGTAAACGGCAATAAGTTGTGGTTTTTGTAATTAAGCCGACAAGTTAAATTTTAATTAAATAGAGTTTGTTTTCATATTACCAATTGACTGATTTACCCCCCACTATTGAATTGCTGCACCCGTATATGATATTAAATTGTTAGTCAACTTTGAAAAGTTCTCCATTTAGGTTTATCTTAATCATTGTTTCAATTTTTCAAAACTTGCCCATGTGTAAAAAAACAGCCTCTGGCACTTTATGTTGCATATTGCTTTTTATACTTACTACCTGTTTTACTACATCGTTTTCAGTTTCAGCCCAATCTGTAAGAACAATTTCTGAGCTCAAATCGGGCTGGCTTTTTATAAAAAAAGATGTGCCAAATGGTGCCGCTACTACATTAGACGAAAAAAACTGGAAACAAGTAACTGTACCACACGACTGGGCTATTGGTGGGCCTTTTAGCGAAGAAAACGATCTTCAAAAAGTTCAAGTTACAGAAGATGGCGAGCAAAGTGCTACACTAAAATCTGGTAGAACTGGCGGCCTACCTTATATGGGTGTAGGTTGGTACAGAAAGCATATCAGCATAAGCAATCAACATAAAGACAAGAAATTTTACTTAGAGTTTGATGGTGCTATGAGCAATGCTAAGGTATTTGTAAACAACCGTTTTGTGGGCGAATGGCCTTACGGATACTCATCGTTTAATTTTAATATTACATCGTTTTTAAGCTTTGGTAAAGATAATGTCATTGCTGTAAGGCTAGAAAATTTTCCAGAAGCATCGCGTTGGTATCCTGGTGCGGGTATTTACAGAAACGTACGTTTAGTGCAAAGCAATAGTGTAAGCGTTGCACCTTGGGGTACTTTTATTACAACGCCAAAAATTTCTAACGAAACAGCATTGGTAAACATTGAAACAAGCATTGATTTTACTAACGAAACAATTAATCAATATAGCCTAGTAACTAGTATTTACAACCATCGTAACGAAAAAATAGAAACACATACAGTAGCACAAGCTAACAAAAAAAATATACAAAACATTACCATTAAACAACCAATACTATGGACGGCAGAAGCTCCCAAACTGTATTATGCCATAAGCACCATTAAAAAAAATGGACAAACTATTGATACATACAAAACCACATTTGGCATAAGGTCTATTGCATTTACACCAGAAAAAGGCATGTTTGTAAATGGTAACAATACCAAACTAAAAGGCGTTTGCTTACACGATGATTTTGGCCCACTAGGTATGGCAGTTAATAAATCTGTTCTTGTTTCTCGCTTAAAATTACTTAAAGAGATGGGGTGCAATGCTATACGTGGTACACACAACCCACACACTCCAGAAATGCTTGATTTATGCGACGAAATGGGATTTTACTTTATAGACGAAGCATTTGACGAATGGAAAAGCCCCAAAGTAAAAAATGGGTACCACCTTATTTTTGATAAATGGGCGCAAAAAGATATAGAAGCAATGATTACTAGAGATAGAAATCATCCTGCTTTAATTATGTACAGTATAGGCAACGAAATTAAGGAACAAGGCGAAAAAGATGGGGCTGCTGTTGCAAAATACCTTACCAAAATTTGCCACGATATAGATGCCACAAGACCTGTAACCGCTGGTTTTAATAATATGAATCAGGCTATAATTAATGGGTTAGCAGATGCAATAGATATTCCTGGATGGAATTATAAGCCCGAAGCTTATGCAAAATTGCACAAAGAGCATCCAAACTGGGTAATGCTAGGTAGCGAAACTGTTTCTACAGTAAGTTCTACAGGTGTGTATAAATTACCTGCAAAAACTGGCGCCATGAAAATGTGGCCCGACAACCAATCAACCGCATACGACTTAGAATATTGTAGCTGGTCGCAACTGCCAGATACAGAATGGAAATTTCAAGACAATGAATACATGGTGGGCGAATTTGTATGGACGGGCTACGACTACCTTGGCGAGCCAACACCCTATGGCTCTAAATGGCCAAGTAGAAGCTCGTACTTTGGTATTATAGACTTGTGCGGTATTCCTAAAGACCGCTATTATTTGTACCAAAGCAAATGGAGTACAAAAAAAGTGCTACATATGCTACCACATTGGAACTGGCAAGGCAAAGAGGGTGAAGATGTACCAGTATATGTTTACACAAATTATGCGTCTGCCGAAGTATTTATTAATGGAAAAAGCTTTGGTAAAAAAACGTTTATAAAAGAAAATTTATTAGATAGATACCGCCTAAGATGGGAAAATACCAAATACGAACCCGGCGAATTAAAAGTAGTTGCCTACGATACCAAAGGTGATATAGCAGAAACAAAAGTGATTAAAACGGCAGGTCAAGCCGCCCAAATATTACTAAAAGCAGATAAAACAACACTTATTGCTAATGGCGAAGACATTACACTAGTAACCGTAAATGTTATAGACAAGGATGGTAATTTATGCCCATTATCTAACGATATAATATATTTTAAAGTAATGGGTGCGGCCTCTTTAAGAGCCGTGGGCAATGGCGATGCAACTAGCCTTGCATCGTTTGAAATACCACAAAGCAAAGCCTTTTATGGAAAATGTATGGCCTACGTACAGTCTACAAAAAGTACAGGTACTGTATTGTTAAAAGCTTGGGGCAAAAACTTAAAACCAACCATTATCAACTTAAAAACTGTAAAATAAATTAATGCACAAAACATCCAACATAACTATTGCACTAGTATCATTGTTTTTGTGTAAAGCCACAATAGCACAAAAGCAAAATACCCCCAACGTAGTAATCATTTATACAGATGACTTAGGCTATGGTGACATCAGTTGCTATGGTGCAACAAAAGTTAAAACACCAAATATTGATAGAATAGCTAAAGAAGGCATACAATTTACCAATGCACATGCTACATCTGCCACTTGTACACCATCACGATATGCTTTGCTAACAGGCGAATATCCCTGGCGTAAAACTGGTACAGGCATAGCAGCAGGCGATGCAGGATCTATTATTCAAGAAAGCCAATTTACGTTGGCTAAACTATTTCAAAATGCACAATACCAAACTGCTGTAATTGGCAAATGGCACTTAGGTTTGGGCGGTACAAATGGGCCGGATTGGAACGGCAACATTAAACCAAGCCCTAACGATTTAGGCTTTAATTATTCGTTTATTATTCCTGCAACACCAGACCGCGTGCCTTGTGTGTATGTAGAAAATCATCAAGTAAAAAACCTAGACCCGAAAGATCCGTTAGAAGTAAACTATAAAACCCCCATTGGTACAGACCCTATTGGTACAGAACACCCAGAATTGCTGCTAATGAAAGCCGATAAGCAACACAGCGGTACCATTGTTAATGGCGTAAGCAGAATAGGCTTTATGAAAGGTGGCCATAAAGCCTACTGGAACGATGAAAACATGAGTGATGAGCTTACAAATAGAGCCGTACAATACATTACAACCAACAAGTCGAAACCGTTTTTCTTATACTTTGCTATTCAAAATATTCATGTGCCACGTGTGCCAAATCCTCGTTTTAAAGGTAAAAGTGGTATGGGTGAAAGAGGTGATGCCATATTAGAATTAGATGAGAATACGGGTAAAATACTACGCGTTTTAGACAGTTTAAAACTAACCAAAAATACTATCGTCATTTTTTCAAGCGATAATGGCCCAGTTTTAAATGATGGCTATGAAGATAATGCAGTGGAAATGCTGAATGGACATAAACCGGGTGGCATTTACCGAGGCGGTAAATACAGCAAGTTTGATGCAGGCACAAGAGTACCAACTTTATTTAGATGGCCAAGTGGCATAAAACCTAACAGTGTTTCAGATGCATTAATTGGTCAAAATGATTTTATTACCTCTATGGCAAAATTGATTAAGCAACCAATACCAACAAATGCTGCCCCTGATAGTCAGGAATTACTAGACGTATTATTGGGGAAATCTCAAAATGGTAGAACCAGCTTTGTAGAACAAGGGATTGTTGGTTTTGCTATTATTAAAGGCGATTGGAAATATATTCCTCCAGCAGCAGGTGGTGCGGTTATGAAAGATAAAAATATGGAAACAGGAAATAACCCTTTGCCACAACTATACAATCTAAAAAACGATGGCGGCGAATTAAAAAATGTAGCTACGCAATACCCTGATAAAGTGAAGGAGTTATCGCAGTTACTAATAGATATTCAAGCTACAAAAAAATAAACACCTTGTGCCAACATACAACCATTGCAATATGAAAAAAACACCTTTGTATCTCCTAATAACGCTGCTTTTAACACAAGGTGGTTACCATTTGCAAGCACAACAAAATACCCGTATTACAGGCCCTGCTAAAAAGCCCAATATCATATTTTTTTTGGTTGATGATATGGGCTGGCAGGATTGTTCTGTACCATTTTACAAAGACACAACACCATTTAATAAAACCTACCGAACACCTAATATGGAGCGCTTAGCTGCTATGGGTGTAAAATTCACCCAAGCTTACGCTAATTGTGTTTGTACACCATCTAGAGTGAGTATGCAAACAGGTATGAACGCAGCTAGCCATCGTGTAACCAATTGGACTTTTTATTCCAAAGACCATCCTACTGACGAGCCTTATGCTGGCATTACATTTCCAGAATGGAATTACAACGGTTTAAGCCCTGTTGCAGACACCAATCATACTGTTAATGCCACACCAATAGCACAAATACTTCGTCAAAATGACTACAGAACCATTCATGTAGGCAAGTCTCACATGGCATCTTACCCAACTTTAGGTGCAAACCCAATTAACTTAGGTTTTGATGTAAACATTGCAGGTTCGGCCATTGGAGGCCCTAATAGCTATCTAGGTATCGAAAATTTTGGTAACAATGCAAAAGAAGGTGCTGCTAGAACAGGTGTTCCTGGATTAGAAAAGTATCATGGTAAAGATATTTTTTTATCGGAAGCATTGACGCTTGAGGCTATAAAAGCTGTTGATACTGCACGATTACTGAAAAAACCATTCTATTTATACATGAACCATTATGCTGTTCATGCACAGTATAAACCTGATAACCGCTTTTATCAACGCTATATTGATGCAGGATTAGGTAAAGAAGAAGCCATGTATGCATCAATTATTGAAGGCATGGATAAGAGTTTGGGCGATTTAATGGAGTATTTGGAAAAATATAAAATGATGCAAAATACTGTTATCATTTTTATGTCTGATAATGGAGGTCTTTCGTTGGTACCGCCACGTGGTGGCAAACCATTTACCCATAATTTACCACTAAAAGCAGGCAAAGGCTCGGGTTATGAAGGTGGTACTAGAGAACCAATGATGGTATATTGGCCAGGTATTACAAAGCCTAATAGCACCAACAGTCAGTACATCATTATCGAAGATTTCTTTCCTACTATTTTGCAAATGGCAGGCATTAATAAGTATAAAACCATACAAACAATTGATGGAAAAAGCATTGTGCCTTTTTTAAAAGACAATAATAAACGTGACACTAATAGAGCTATTATTTGGCACTTTCCTAATAATTGGGAAGAAGGTGCCAAAAAAGCCAAACAATATAAAATTGTACCAGAAACCCAAGGTATGGGTCCATACAGTGCCATTAGAAAAGGAGACTGGAAATTGATTTACTTCTACGGGCTTGGTAAAGCTGAACTATACAACTTAAAAGATGATATAGGTGAGCTTAATAATCTTGTAAATCACTATCCAGATAAAGCGAAAGCAATGGTTGAACAACTAATAACTATGCTAAAAAACGAAAAAGCACAGTTTCCTAGTAATACAAGAACGGGTGAATTAATGTATCCACAAGTGGTTAAAAGCAGTACAGAATAAGTTGAAGTAAGAATAGAAAGTTCAGAAAATTTTGTGATAAAATAGACGGTTGTGAAATCTTTATCACTAAAAACCATTAGGACTTTAAGACACAGGTGTTC
>JAAFHG010000052.1 GCA_013297585.1 Chitinophagales bacterium | reverse complement strand
ATCTGTACCATTTCCTGGTAACTTGTACACTAGTTTGCGTTGTGGGCAATGGATTAAACAACATTATCCTACTGTAAAAGTAGCCATGGGTGGTGGCTTTGCCAATACCGAATTACGCTCATTGAAGGACAAACGCGTATTTGAATTTTACGATTTCATTACCCTTGATGATGGCGAAGCGCCTATAGAAAACTTAATTGCTTTTGTAGATGGTAGTAAAACAATTGACGAACTAAAACGAACATTTACACTAGTTGATGGTGAAGTAACTTACCTAAATAACAAAGCCACAAAAGACTATAAACAAGGTGAAGTAGGCACACCAGATTACAGCGATTTTTGGCTAGATAAATATATTTCGGCCATAGAAGTTGTAAACCCAATGCATAGCCTTTGGAGCGATGGCAGATGGAACAAACTAACCATGGCACACGGTTGTTATTGGGGTAAATGTACTTTTTGCGATATTAGCTTAGATTACATAAAACTCTACGAACCTGTAGCAGCAAGCCTTTTGTGTGATAGAATAGAAGAAATTATAGCTCAAACCGGGCAAAATGGTTTTCACTTTGTAGATGAAGCAGCACCGCCTGCACTCATGCGTGCATTAGCCCTAGAAATTATTAAACGCAAGCTTACCGTAAGCTGGTGGACTAACGTACGCTTTGAGAAAAGTTTTACAAGAGACCTTTGTTTACTACTAAAAGCTTCAGGTTGTATTGCAGTTTCTGGCGGCCTAGAAGTAGCAAGCGATAGGCTTTTGGCCCTTATACAAAAAGGCATTACAGTAGCGCAAGTAGCTAAGGTAAATCGCAATTTTACTGAGGCAGGCATTATGGTGCATGCTTACTTAATGTATGGCTTTCCTACACAAACGGCACAAGAAACCATTGATAGTTTAGAGATGGTAAGACAGCTGTTTAAAGCTGGTATTTTACAATCGGCTTTCTGGCATCAATTTGCCATGACAGCGCACAGCCCCGTGGGTTTAAACCCTGAGAAATTTGGTGTAAAAAAAGCCAAAGAAGTAGCCATCACATTTGCAGATAACGATGTAGAACATATAGATGAAACAGGCACAGAACATGACAAGTTTAGTTACGGCTTAAAGAAGTCATTACTCAACTACATGCATGGGCTTTGTTTTGATGAGCCATTATCAATATGGTTTGATGCAGAAGAGATGGGCTTTAAAGTACCTAAAACAAAAGTAGCTGCTGACTTTATTGTAAACGCTTTACTTGAGGAAGAAACTAGCACGCACAAGCCTACAAGTAAAGTGGTGTTTATAGGTACGCAGCCACAACTAGAAATAGTAACTAAAACCAAAAAGGGTAATAGCTGGCAAGTAGCATCGCTTACATTTTATACCAAAAAAGAAACTGTAAACATAAGGGTAGATGAAGCACAAGGTGTATGGCTTGCGCAAATATTACAAGAGCTATCTGTACAAAACCCAAAGCCCTATACACTACAAGATGTAGCCAATAGTTTCGAAGCAGCAGGCCTTGAAGATTTTGAATTATTTTGGGATAATAAACCTGTTAATACACTACATAAAGTAGGGCTTTTACGCTTGTAAAAGCGCAATATGATGGCTATGAAATACTATACAAGATACCTAAAACTAAGCAGCCCAATACAATAAATGGTGCACGTATTTTGGTAAATTGTAACAACAAAAATGTGGTAACAACCACAGCAACATCTAGCCAGCCAATCAACAGATTATTCCAAACTTCTTTAAGCAAAGTAGCTTTTATTAAAAACAAAGTAGCACCAAGCATAATACCTACTACTGCTGCATTGATACCCTCTAGTGAGCGATAAATAATAGCATATTTTTTAAGATTGTGCCATACAGGAAAGAAGAATAATACTAGTAAAGCGCTTGGCAAAAAGATACCTATTGCACCTAAAAAGCAACCTAGAGCTTGCGAGAAAAACGTGTTATCGCCACGCAGCACCATACCACCTGTAAACGCACCTATAGAAAACACTGGACCAGGAATAGCACGTACAATACCAGAGCCGGTCAAAAAATCATGTTGTTCCATTTTTAATACGTCACGTTTGCTAGCTAAAATCCTTTCGGTATTTGGGCGCACCACATATTGCTCGTACATCAATGGCATTAATACATCACCACCACCAAATACTAAGCTACCAAAACGATAATGACTCTCAAATACGTTGAAAGCTTTGTGGTTAGTCCAATTGTTTTTAGTAGACGTTTCACTGAAATAAGCAGCTACACCAAATAGGGCTAAAAATATCAAGAGATTGCCCCACTTAATTTCCTTTGGTGGTACTTCTTTTTGTGGTATACGTTTATCGCTAAAATTAGTGGCAATGCCTGCCATTACTAGCAATGCAGGGAACACCCAAGGCGTTTTAAAATATAAAAAAGTAGCCACAGCTGCTACTACCATCACCACCCTTGTAATGGTATTATTTACTGCTATTTTAAAAATTCTAAATGCCGAAAAAGCTATAAATGCAATAGCCATTGGCTGTATAAAATGAAATATTTTGGTGTTGATAGATTGGTCGCTAAAATAATCTAGTAAAAATGACAAGCCCCCCATGAGTAAACAAGCAGGCGTTATCCAAATCATTAGGGTTAAAATAGCTAAAGGAATACCACCACGCTTGTAGCCAATTAAGGTTAAGGTTTGCGTAGAAGAAGCACCCGGCAGCATATTGCAAAAGCTTACAAAATCTATCAACTCTTTCTCGGTGATGTCTTTACGTTGCTGTACAAATGTTTTAAGCATCATCCCATAATGCCCATTAGGCCCACCAAAGGCCGTAAGGCTATGCCATAGCACTGCTTTTAAAAATGGGGTATGACGAACGAGATGCATGTACTAATTTTAACGCAAATGGCTTCAAATTTCAATCTCACAAACATAGGTTTATTTTGAAACACAGAGCAAAGAAGCACTGAAGGTTTTTAGCATTTTAATACAAACGTTCGTGCTTGTCAATCTTCTAAATCATTATCATCATTTTCATCAGTGATATATCTTTACCGCATGAGCAAAATAAAAACCGCTTTTTTCTGTAGCAATTGTGGGTACGAAAGCATGAAGTGGATAGGCAAATGCCCTAGCTGTAGCCAATGGAACACTTTTGTAGAAGAAGTGCTAGATAAAGGCAATGTGAAAGAGCAGAACTGGAAGGAATTTAAGGGTGAAAAAAGAGCTACCAAAGCGGTGGCATTGCAAGATGTTACAGTTACTGAAGAAAGACGCATTGTAACCAAAGATGGTGAGCTAAACCGTGTACTTGGTGGTGGTGTGGTGCCTGGCAGTATTATATTGGTAGGTGGCGAACCTGGTATTGGTAAAAGTACCTTGTTTTTACAACATGGTTTAATGATGAACGAAATAGTGGTGCTGTACATTAGTGGTGAAGAAAGCGAGTCGCAAATAAAAATGCGTGCCGATAGACTAAAAATTAAAAACGATAATTTCTATTTACTAACTGAAACTAGCGTGCAGTCTATCTTTCAAGAGATAAAAAAACTACAACCACAACTGGTAATTGTAGATTCTATACAAACCATACAATCTAATTTGATTGATTCTTCTGCTGGTAGTGTGAGCCAAATACGTGAGTGTGCAGCCGAGTTTCAGCGCTTTGCAAAAGAAACCAATACACCTGTGTTTTTAATAGGTCATATTACTAAAGATGGTAGTATTGCTGGGCCTAAGATATTAGAACACATGGTTGATACAGTGCTACAGTTTGAAGGTGATAGACACTATGCTTACCGTATTTTACGTACGCTTAAAAACCGCTTTGGTAGCACCTCAGAATTGGGTATTTACGAAATGACAGGTGATGGCATGCGTGAAGTAAGCAACCCATCTGAAATATTAATTACCCAACGTGAAGAGCAATTAAGTGGTAGTGCTATTGCCGCTTCGCTTGAAGGTATGCGACCATTGCTAATAGAAGTACAAGCATTGGTAACACAAAGTGTTTATGGCACACCGCAACGCACCGTAAGTGGTTTTGATTTAAGGCGCCTACAACTATTATTGGCGGTACTTGAAAAACGTGGTGGCTTTTTGTTTGGTACTAAAGATGTATTTGTAAATATTGCTGGTGGCCTAAAAGTAGAAGACCCATCTATTGACTTAGCAGTGATTTGTGCTTTGCTAAGTAGTTATGAAGATGTGCCTTTGCCACCGCATGTATGCTTTGCTGGTGAGGTAGGTTTAAATGGTGAGATACGTGCTGTAAACCGCATTGAGCAGCGCATTGCAGAAGCAGAAAAATTGGGCTTTGAGAAAATAGTAGTAAGCAAATACAACAAAAAAAGCTTTGACCCTAAAGCCTACAAAATTCAAGTTGTGCCAGCAGGGCAAGTACATGAAGTGTATCAGTTGTTGTTTTAGTTTTTCGTATTTCATTAAATATAAAAAATGAACTTTTTAAATTTTTTGTTTAGTTCCAAGGATAAGGATAAATTCAGTTCTGATAAAGATATTGTGTCAAACAACCAGATAGTTGAAAATAGCACTACTGACAATTCTGAAATAATACGAACAATCAAAACTATATGGAACTATGAAATTTTATTTTTAAGAGGACTTCATAATCTTAGAGTTTGTGAACTCAGCTTACTAACAACCAAGTATATTGATGGCCAAGAAAAAGCAGAAATCTTAATCGAGAATTTTAAAGAAATAGGATTTTTAAAGATCTCTAACACATACGAAACGATTAATAAGAAATACACTATTCCTAAACTAAAAGAAGAATTAAAATCGAGAGGTATCAAACCTCAAGGTAAAAAAGAAGAGCTTATCGATCGGTTTATAAGTTATTTAGAATTAGATAGCGTTGATAAAAATAGAATTGATGAAGAAGCTTTCTATATTATTCAGCCAAAAGGGTGGGATGCGATTGAAGAAAGTCACATTAATCGAATAAATAAAATAGCATCAATAGAAGACTATATTTATATTCTATTATCGACAAATAAAATTAATGAGAGCATCGATATTTTGTTAAAAATTAGGTCATATGCGCCATCAAATTTGGGTGCAATGGTTGGAAACATTGAAAGTTTTATTACTTCAGAAAGGAAAATTTTAGAGTATTTGTTAAAATCAACCTATCTTAATGAATTTATCAATATTCCAACTTCAGAAGTGGAAAAAATAAGAGCAAAGATTGGTGCACATTATTTATTATCACATCTTGGATTAAAAAGTAAAAACATCGAACAGAAACTCATAGAAATAAATCCCACTGTCGATTGCAAAATAGTTACTGATTTTCTCAAAAAAGAACCTACAGGTATTTTTCGGAATTATGATGCTTCATCAAATGTTGATTTGGCAAAAATTATATCACATACTATCTTGTTTGAAGCGACTAATACGGTACAAAGAATTAATTATTTAAAACAAGCTAATGAGATTGGCATCAAAGAAATAGTAATACTAGGTGGTTCAGAAGATTGTTCACTCTGTAAAGGAAAGCCAAGGAGTTTTGAAACTAAACAACCTGACAAAATACCTATTTTACCCTTATATCCAGGATGCACATGTTGTTATGCGTTAAAACCATAACTACTAGTATACACATGCACCCAAAAAAATCAAGGTCTAATTTCTCTCCTAATCATTACAAGAAGAGTTATCTACCAAACTTGGTAGCGCAACTTTACCCAACAGCTTTGTAGCACATTTATTTCGGGTAAATGATAATCAAACCCAAATGCCAACTTACCAACTGTAGCTGCCAATAATTGATAATCGGTTGTGGATAGATTAGTAGGCTGCTTTGTAATATTATCTAGCAATATTTGACCAGTTACTAGCGGCTGTAAAAAAGAACTATTGACCTGTGTAGGCTTGCCAGCAACCGTTGGTACAGTAAGGCATGGCAAATTTTCAATACCAAGAAATGTGGCTATTTGCCCAACTGTTGTTTCAGAGTTACCACATAAATCTTCGTACTGTATACACAAGTATTTAGGGTTTTTAAGTGCCGCTTGATGAGTAGCAATTTTAAAACTACGCTGCATATCTTTTACAAAAACTCGTATGGGTGTATTTGGTTCCATTTGCTTACGAGAAGCTAAAATAGCAATAGGATTGCGTAACACATGCAGCACTTTCGCTTGAGGAAATAGCTGCCGAAGCCTTACAAGATATTGTTCTTGTGTGGGTGTTTTATCTACCCAAAACACAGGCTTGTAATTTGGTACAATTTGCTGCAATACATGCGCATAGGCTAACTGTAACACTAAGTGTGGCCACATATTATTTGTAGGTGCCAAATGCTGTTTTAGCAAAGGCCACCAAGCTATAAATGCGCTGGCAAAATTGACATAAGGCGAATGCTGCAAAGTGGTACTGCTAAATACCCAATAAGGTGGCTGGTTAATAGGATTGGCCAAACGCTTTAGCCATTCTGTACACATAAAAGCCATTTGCGCTTCTTCTGGTAAGCGCTGTAACTTTTGCTCAATATTGGTAATGTAAGTACCTTCTGATGGTAGTACTGATAAAGCAGGATGCGCATCTAATAAATCTCGTAACAAAGTAGTGCCACTGCGATGTACACCACAAATAAAAATAGGTTGCTTACACAATTGTAGGCCTTGCTCTATTTCATATTGGGTAAATGATATTGCTGGTAATTGTAGCGCCGCTTGATATACCGATGCAGCCCAAGTATTGGTAGCATCTTGTAGGTTTTTGCTAGGGCTTTGGTTACTACGATGGCTAGGTAATAAACTGTTTAAATATTGTTCTTGCTGAATGATGGTTGCTAACACGGCGGTAATAGTTGAGTAAAAAAGAAAGCTTGCAGTTAGGCACTTCGTAAACTCAATGTAAACTTGCAACAAATGCTACATAGTACTATCCCGATAGCTATCGGGACGGTTACATAAAAAAATCCCAGCACTGTAAGTAGTACTGGGATGATTATCGTAGTAAGTAGGTAAAAGGTTTACTTCATGGTAAAACCTTCTAAGAACTTGGTTGTGAAATTACCTGAACGGAAATCTTCGTTTTGCATTAATTGCAAATGAAAAGGGATGGTAGTTTTTACACCTTCAATAACGTACTCGCTAAGTGCACGGTACATTTTATCGATGGCTTCTTCACGTGTTTGAGCCACAGTGATTAATTTACCAATCATACTATCGTAAAATGGAGGGATGGTGTAGCCTGCATATACATGGCTATCTACCCTTACACCATGACCACCTGGTGTGTTAAGGTTGGTAATTTTACCCGGTGACGGACGAAAATCGTTGTATGGATCTTCGGCATTAATACGACACTCAATAGCATGCAATTGTGGTTCGTAATTAGCACCAGAAATTTTTTCGCCCATGGCGATTTTAATCTGCTCTTTTATCAAATCGAAATTGACAACTTCTTCTGTAACGCAATGCTCTACCTGAATACGAGTATTCATTTCCATGAAGTAGAAATTGCGATGCTTGTCTACCAAGAATTCAATGGTACCAACGCTTTCGTAGTTAATAGCGCTTGCAGCTTTAATAGCAGCTTCGCCCATTGCTTTACGCAATTCTGGTGTCATAAAAGGCGAGGGACTTTCTTCCACCAACTTCTGGTGACGACGTTGAATTGAGCAATCTCTTTCGCTAAGATGGCATACGGTACCATATTGGTCACCCGCTACTTGAATTTCTATATGGCGAGGCTCTTCTACGAATTTCTCCATATAAATGCCATCATTTTTAAACGATGCAGCAGCTTCAATTTTAGCAGTTGTGTAAGCTTTTTCAATCTCCTCTTCTTTCCATACCACACGCATACCTTTACCACCACCACCTGCTGTTGCTTTTAGAATAACTGGGTAGCCAACAACGTTTTTAGCCAAGTCTTTCGCTTGTTCTACACTTTCTAGCAAACCACCACTACCTGGTACAACTGGTACACCCGCTTTAATCATGGTTTCTTTAGCCGTGATTTTATCGCCCATGGCGTTAATCATTTCTGGTGTAGGACCAATGAATTTAATACCATGATCGGCACAGATTTGTGAGAATTTACTATTCTCAGCCAAAAAACCATAACCTGGGTGAATCGCATCGGCATTGGTAATTTCTGCCGCCGCCATTATGTGAGGAATGTTTAAGTAAGAATCACTACTTGCTGGCTTACCAATACAAACGGCTTCGTCGGCAAAACGTACATGTAAACTGTCTTTGTCAGCAGTACTATACACTGCAACCGTTTTAATGCCCATTTCTCTACAAGTTCTGATAACACGAAGGGCAATTTCGCCACGATTGGCTATTAATATTTTTTTGAACATTTGTTTAATTTGATAATGAGATAATTTGATGATGTAGGCATTAGAAACAACGGAACATCAAAAAATAAAAACCATAGCAACATAGCAAAACAGGTAGACGCACTACTTAATTCCCCTCACGTTACTTTGCATTAATAATTAATTAGGTTCAACCAAGAATAACGGTTGATCGTATTCTACAGGGCTATTATCTTCTACTAATATTTTAACAACGATACCGCTGATTTCAGCTTCAATTTCGTTGAATAATTTCATGGCTTCAATAATGCAGATGGTTTTTCCAGCAACTATTTCTGTACCTATTTCTGCAAAATTTGGTTTGTCTGGTGATGGTCTACGATAAAAAGTACCAATCATTGGGCTTTTTATTGTAATTAAATTATCTGCTTTAGGGGCGGCTGGTGCAGAGGCGGCGGCTGGTTGAGGGGCTGAAGCTAATACAGATGCAGGGGCGGCTGCCGGAGCTACATTATACACGTGTTGCGGTGCGGCTGCAACTGTAACTACTGGTTCTTCTTTTTGTTTTATGGTTACCTTACCATCTTTATCTTCTATACTAATCTCGCCAATATTGCTTTTGTTGATGATCTTAATTAAATCGTGAATTTGCTTTAAGTCCATAAGAAGAATTTTTTTGTTAAGGAAGTAATCGTTTAATCGATTGTTTTTTCTATTCTAACTTAATTTATAAGAGGCGGCAAAATAGCCATATTTTGATAGAAACACCCACTTTTTTTATAAAAAAACCTTTTTTTGAACGTTTTTTAATGAAAAACGGCCTTTTTTGGCAAAACGAATAGTTCCTAAAAATACAAATGGAGCAATTGCAATTGCTCCATTTGTACACTAATATTTTACAGCTTATGCTTTTACTCTTTCTACATAATCACCAGTTTTGGTGTTAATTCGAATCAATTCACCTTCTTCTACAAACAATGGCACATTTACAGTAGCACCAGTATCTATAGTAGCAGGTTTAGTTGCACGTGTTGCAGTATCGCCACGTAAACCAGGCTCGCAATAAGTAATAAGTACAACAATTTTTTCTGGCAATTCAGCACCAATTGGCAATTCCGTTTCAGTATTAATAAACACAGATACTTCGGCACCATCTTTTAAAAATTGTGGAGAATCAATCATTTCTTCGCCAAGTACAATTTGCTCAAAGGTTTCGTTGTTCATTAAGTTAAAACCAGTTTCATCTTTATATAAGTATTGAAACGCCTTTTTTTCAACTCTAATTGGGTAAACAGTTTCACCACTGTTCCAAGTTTTTTCAATGCTGCGCTTGTTATCAACGCCTTTTAATTTTGCCCAAACTTTAGCAGCAGCACGTGCTGTTTTATTTTCGCCAAATTCTACTACACTATATAAGCTGCCATCTAGCTTTAAAATCATGCCGCGGCTTATGTCTGATGTTGATGCCATTTTGTATTTAATTTTAGATTGGCAAAAGTAGGGATTGCTTATGGAAAAAATCATTGCACTTTTTTATAGCACAGGCAGCACACAAAATAAATTATGTCTCTTTTGTAACAAAAAGGTATTTACCCCGTTAATAATGGTATCTACCGAAAAAAATTGGGTTATATTTAAGAAATAATACTACTTTTGCATAAGTGAAACTAAATAGACACATAAAAAAACTGATTGTTGCCAGCACACTTGCTCTAAGTGTTCAGGTTGCACTTGCGTCTATTAGTTTTTCTGGTATTAGTGATGATAAAAATAAAGGCAATAAGTATTCTCTCAAAAATCTAAGTCTTTTGTCACATCGCACCTTATCATTATCGTCAATGAAATTAAACTTACAGTTTAAAGGCAGTGATGTACTTGCGCAAAAAGCTACACCAACAGGTTTAGAAATCAATTCTTTACTGTACTACAACAGAGGTAATACAACTTACATTATGCCTTATAAGTTTAAGGTAAAAGTGCCTAAGTTCAAAACCCCTACTGCACCTGTTAATTAAAATATCTACCTACCAAGTACTCTATATCCACTTTTAGGCACATCAAACTTTGATGCTGGCACAGGGCTAAGGTTGAATTTTGTAGCTGTGTAATTTATTTTTTTGCCACTAGGCGATGCTACTTGGTAAGCAAGCACTAAACCAGGAATATCTTTAAATTCATAATCAATCTCCCTTACAGAAGGCAATAATGTAGGCGTAAAAAATACCGTATATATTTTACCATTTTTTAATTGCAGCTCCGCCTTTTTACAATCGTAACCCAATATCTTTCTAGTGTCTTTGGTAATAATCGTTACCATACTATCAAACTCTTGCTTCTCTTGCAGCCACTGTTCACTATCTAATTTTGTAATGAACTTATTGCTACCGATTTCTCTTATAACAATGGCACTGCTTTTAGCTTTATCGTAAAAAATAGATTGTGCAAAAGCAGTACTCGCAATATCAACTCTAGAATTGTTGCCTTTTATGTAAATAGTTTTTGTAGCAGATTTTAAATTGTCTGATAAAGATGTATCGTTAGAGGTAGAATCAACTGACATAGCATACACAATAGTACATTCTGCCACTACACGCTGCTGCTGAGCAACTGCAAAAGTGTTTACTAATAATGCGATTATAAAACCCAAAAACAACCTCATATTTTATATTTATCAGTACAAGATTAACCAATTAACGGCAAGTTGTGTACTTTACCATTGATACATAACAAAACCTTATGACTGCGACACGTGCTTATGCTTTGGTGTATACCACAAATAATAGTAGGCCAAAATGAGTATGCCTATTGTAAATGGTATAATAGCCAAATGCTTATACGTATAGTTGTTAAACAATGGTTTAGTATCAATACCAGCAAACTCGCTAATCATCCAATAAGAGTTAGCAGAGATCCAAACTGTGATGGCAAAATTGTGACAAAGTTCGGCCACGATATGTTTGGTGCGCCAAGTAATTATCATAGAAATAAGTAAGGTTGGTATAATCATTACTATAGCCAAAGGCTTCCATACCATACACCAAGCAACATCTTTAAACAACCAAAATACAATGTGAAGGTTTTCCATTTTTCTATATTGCTTCGGTATGTGGTACAAATCTTCTCGCTGCGTAGCAGATTTACTCATTCTATGTTAAGTTTTGGTTACAAAAATGAAAGATAACAAACTGATAATTATCTACTCAAGATTTTTGTAAAACGCTTCACATCTGCTAATGGATTAATAGCTGCTTGATGCACCAAAGCATCGGTAAATTGTTTAGCAAAATAGGGCGATAAAGAACAACCTTTTGTACCCATGCCATTAAACACACCAATATTTGTATGCACAGGATGCATACCTACAAATGGCCGGCGCTCTAAGTTGGCTGGCCTTTCTGAAGCGAAATGATCTACAATTTTATACGGCAGTTTTAACCAATGCTTTAATTGTGATTCTACTTTATTTCTAAAATCTACCGAAGGTTCAAGATCTTTAAAATCCCACTCGTAGGTAGAACCAATCCACCATAAATTATCTTGCCAAGGCACCAAAGTAATGCCTTGTTTATAGATATTGGTTCGAGGTAAATCTGGTATTTCAGCTATGATAGCTTGCCCTTTGTTTTTTGCATAAGGCAATAAATAGAAGTAAGGATTATCTGAACCCGCAGCACCATCAGCAAAAATGATAGCTTTAGCATTGTAACCGTTGTAGGTTATCAGTTCTAGGTTCTGAGTTTTAAGTTCATCAATGTTGAATGTAGTTTCTAGTAAAGCATTTTGTGCTTTCAAATAATTACGCCAAACTACAATCATTGTTCTTAAATCTACCAAGTAACAAGGATTAATTTCACCAATACCAAATGTTACACTAAAGTACTGCTGATACGCAGCTTCGTTTGTAGGCACTCGCAAATAGTCACTTTCAACTGGCAACCGCTCTTTAAAAGCCAGCATCATTTGTGGCGTGGGATGAAAGTCGAGGATATTTATTTGTTCTATCAAATTAACCCCAAGTTGCTCACCCAAAATAGTATAAGCATCTAGTGCAAATGGTAACAATGTTTCAATCATCCAAGTGCGTACAATGCGCCTGCCAGTAACCGGATTAATCACCCCGCTAGCTACTTTAGATGCAGTAAATGGTTTAGCTTCATCTATTACCAATACCGTTTTGCCAGCTTGCAATAGTTGCCAACTTAAAAAAGTACCTGCAACACCTTGGCCAACAATTATATAGTCGTAAGTCATTGTAAAATTTCACACAAAGAAACAAAGTATACAAAGAACACGAAGCAATTTTAAGTTCCGTGTTCAATGTTTTATCTTACATCTCTAAAATCCTACAAAATCATCGTTCAGACGTTACAACAATTTTAAACCCATTACTATGACTTGTAAATTCTGGTGCATACATACATTGTAGGTTAGCAATACCAATGCTAAACGTACCTACATGCGTAATAAACACAGGATACTCAAACACATAAGTGCCTTTGCGAATGCTGCTAAAGAAGAAATTGGTACTTGCATCTTTGGTGGCTTCATAATAGCCTAAACCATCCTGATATTTGTATTCGCTTAAAACATTAACTGGTTCCATAGTGGCTGCACGGGTATCTTTTAGATGCACGTAATCCATGTCTCTATCGGTTTTAAGTACCAATTGTATCACAACTTTATCGCCTACTTTTAATTCATCATTGTCATTCACTGGGATTAATACTTTGCCTGCGGCGCTATTTTTTTCTACAAATAATTTCTTTGTAACAGATAATGGTGATGCAGATGCAGTGATTTTATCGAAGTCTTCAAAGTATTGCCAATAGAGGCTGCCGTAAGAGATAGCCCCCTTTAATTCCCCCAAAGGGGGAAGATTGGATGTAGAAGATTGCGTAAAAGTGGTAATCGTTACATTACCCATTTGCGGGGTTACTTTACTGCCTTCAATGGTTGATTTTATATAGCCTGTACCTGCTTGTGAAGCATTGATTTTTATAGGCATGTTGCCTAATTGAATCCGTACTTGTGGATTGTTTACCAACGCACTATTATTGTTTAATAACGCATAGCAAGCATCGGCAGTAGCAACGGTAGTTTGCCAATGATTGGTTTGCTTATTAAGCAATAACCAGTTTTTTGCACCTTGAATAGTGGTTGATAGACTTGTGAAGTTTTCTTGCTTGGCTACTTCTTCTAGCAGTTGTAGCATCATACTTTGGTGCTCTATAGGTGCGGCATACCAAAAGCCAATGCTTCTATCTTTCCAATATACAATAGTTTTTGCCGTATCTTCTACTGCATTTTGCGTTATTGCTGGCAGTATGTTCACATTTACAAAACGCCTCTCGTTATTGCGATACAAAGCCAACCCAATCATGGCTGTGTTATAAGTATTCTGAACATTCCAAAACTGCTTCGCTTGATTGTAGTAATAGCTGTATGCTTCGGTAGGTGTAATGGCATTGGTAAAAAAGCTTCGCATGTATAAATACTGAATTTGCGTAGAAGTAATTTGTTGCTTTTGCAAATTGACTTTATTACGCTGTAAGCTTTCGTAATCGTTTTTAATTTCGCCATCTAAATACGCCAAAGCCTTAGTAATCATGGTTTCTAGCTTCGCAGCATTGGTGATAGTAATGGCATCTATTTTTTTCAATTTACCAATACCAGCCAAAATATAGTTGGTGATATATCTATCTTCTCTACCACCTTTAAACCAAGTAAACCCACCACTAGGTAATTGTAGTTGTTGTAGCTTATCAATAGCCGTTGTACCACTCGTACTCATCTTTACAACATCAAACAACAAGGCAATATTTTTTTGCTGTTGGGCTTCACTCTCTGCTTTTAATACCCAAGGTGTTTCTTGTAACAGTACTTGCTTTAATTCCTCATTTTTTGCAAGGTTCGATTTTAATGCTGTCGTATCTCTTTGCCATTGCTCAAATACCGTTTTTATGCGTGGATGTTTGGCAAT
>JAAFHG010000209.1 GCA_013297585.1 Chitinophagales bacterium | reverse complement strand
TGGGTGAATAGAAAAAATAGAGGCGTTACGCTGTTTACATCTGATACGCCTTACATAGCTAGTGAAATACCATCGTTGCAAGAATACAATCATCAAGAGGCTTTAGCAGGCAATGCTGTTGCAAGAGATTTATCTATGAATATTAGCGGTGGTGCAATTGGTGGTGCTAAATATTATGTATCTGGGCAGTATTACGATCAGCAAGGTGTCATCACTGGTACTTATTTAAAAAGGTACAGTGGTAGAATTAATTATGAAATACCTGTTACATCTAAGCTTACATTAAAATTTAACTTAGGCATAACTGCAACCGATAGATTTGGTACACCCACCCAAACCCTTACTTCTAGGGCTTTAAACTGGTCGCCTACATCGCCTTTATTAAACCCAGATGGTGGATTCAATAGTATATGGGATTATAGATATGGGATAGGTAGTGCAACGCTTTTAAACCCAAGGTTAGGTACTGTTTACTACAATCCAAGATTTACACTTGCAGAAATTAACGCTGGGCTAAACGATTTTGAAAGCTCACAAAGTAGATTAAATCCATTATTAATTACTTCTGAGAGAGGTGTTAGAAATTCAAATACATCTACACAAATACTAGGCAGCGCTATTTTAAACTATAAGTTTAATAAAAATTTTAATGTTCAAGGAAAATTAAGTGTCAATCAGTTTAATTCGTTGCTGCAAACTTTTATTCCAATAAATATTCCATTGCCATTTGTAACTTATAGAGGCCAGGCAAATGCTGGTAATTCACAAAACAATAGTGTACTATATCAACTAGACTTTAGCTACCGTAAAAGCCTAAGCATGAATCACACTATTAATACAGCATTGGTATTTTCTGCTGAGAAGTTTGTTCAATCTGCCCAAAGATCTGTTGTTGGAAATTTTAGCAATAACATTACAGGATATAATAATTTATCTGCTGCAATACCACAAGGCATTTCTTCCGATTATACGGCAAACCAATTGGTAGCAAGTATTTTTCAGTTTAACTATTTGTACAAGAAAAGTATTGTTGTTAATTTATCAGCAAGATACGATGGTAGTTCAAAATTTGCCGAAGGCAATCAGTATGGTGTGTTTCCTGCAACGAGTATAGCTTGGAAAATGGAACAAGAAAAATGGTTTAAGCCATTACGTAATGTAGTTAACGAAGCCAAATTTAGAGGTAGTTGGGGGTTAGTAGGTAACCAAGCCATTAGCGCATATGCAACACAGTCTACACTAGCACCTAATTTCATGATTTGGGGCAATAATGTACAAACATTAGGATTTTCACCTAACAGATTAGGTAATCCATACCTAGTGTGGGAAACAACAAGTAGTACAAACCTAGCACTTGATTTAGGATTATTTAATAATAGAATAAGTGCAACCGTAGAATATTTCCAAAGAAGAACTAAAGATTTATTGCTTCAAGTACAAACACCGCCTTCATCTGGTTTTTCATCTCTAGCAGACAACGTAGGTACACTTTTAAACAAGGGGCTTGAAATAACAGTAAATTTTAAAGTAATTAATCAAAGAAATTTCTCTTGGACCTTGGGTGGAAACCTTACAATGGCTACTAATTTAGTAGAGAAATTACGTACCAATAGCCCAGATGAATTTTATTCTGGTGGGTTTTTAGGAAACAATGTACCCACGTTACGCATAACTTCAGGAAGAGCTTTAGGTTCATTTATTGGATATAAAACACAAGGTATATGGGATAGTGCTGCAATTGCCAATAAACCCGCAAGTATAACTGGTGTAAATGAAGGTGATAGACGATTTGCAGATTTAAATGGTGATGGCTTTTTAAACGATTTAGATAGAACTTGGCTTGGTAATGCATTGCCAAAAGGCTTTGGGGGCTTAAATACAACAATTAGATACAAAAACTTTGAGCTAAGCGCATTTTTTAGCTACTCATATGGTGCGCAAGTATTTAACCAATTTGAGATAAACTGGGGCACAATGACTGGTTTAAACAATGTTAGACGAGATACATATGCTAGAAGATATAGAATGATTTGGCCAGGTATGGATGCTAAACTTGTAGAGGAAATTAGAGAAAGCAATAAAACTGCAACAGCCATTACACCAGGCACAACAACCGACCAAAGACAATCTGCCGATTATTTTATTGAAAATGCTGATTACTTCCGCTGTAGAGATATTAGTTTATCGTATAGAGTACCTGATCGTATTGTAAAGAAACTAAAAGTGCAAGGCATTCAATTTTATGGCAACGTGCAAAACCTTTTTATAATAACTAGATATACAGGTTTTAACCCAGAAGTGGGTGCAACAGCCGGAAATAGCTTTAATAGAGGCATGGATAATGGCTCTGCACCACTAGCCAAAGCATATCGTTTTGGGTTTACAATTACATTATAAATAATTTAATAAAGGAATTATGAAAAAGAATATTTTTTTAATCTTATTACTATCTTTCTTTTTTACTTCTTGCAAAAAATTTTTAGAAGAAGTACCTAAAGATCAAGTTACAGATGCCAATTTTTATAAAAACGAAGACGATATTAATGCAGCTGTAGATGGTGTGTATAGTGCCGCCCGTTTTGAAGTTGAAAGTGGCTTACCGGTAATGTTTCCATTAGAAGGCATGTCAGATGATGGAGGCTATTCTACCAACACCAATTTTCAAGTGGTTAGAGCCGAGATAGATTTAATGACTTTTACATCGGCAAATACTGTAATTGCAGGTGCTTGGGCAAGGCCTTACACAGTAATAAACAGGGCAAATAGTGTTATTAAATATGCTACCGATAGTGTTAATAATAGAGCTAGAATTATAAGGCTAGCACAGGCACAAGCAAGATTTTTTAGAGCATATTATCATTTTACATTAACACAAATGTTTGGCGATATACCTTTAATGACAGAACCTGCAAACGTTGTTGCCAACAATATCTTTCCAAAAAGAACGCCCACCAAAGAGATTTATGAAAGCATTATAAAAGATTTACAATACGCAAAACTACATTTAGATACATCATATACTTATAGTGGCAGCGATGGAGGCAGAGTAACTGTAGCAGCAGCAAAAACATTACTCGGAAAAGTATATTTAACCATGGCTGGTTATCCGTTAAAAGACCCTAGTGGCTACCAATTAGCAATAGATGAATTGAAAGATTTAATTGATAACAGAGCTAGATACAATATTGCTTTAAACACGGTTTTTGCCAATATTTTTACCCCTACTATCAGCACAAAAGCACTTGATAGAGAACGCATCTATTACATTAGAGGTACTAATGCATTGGCAAATAGCTTAAACGCATATACAAGAATGGGCTGGACCTTTAGAACCTTTAGATACACAAGCCCTACTAAAGATTTTGCAACTGATGCAACACCTGCACGCAGGGTTTACGAAACAGGCGATTTGAGAAGAAGTGTCACAGTAAGCAGCTTTGCACTAGCTAATTTTAACGGTGCTTTGGTGGCAAAATATAACTCAACCAATAACGACGATGCTAGTGACGATTTAATTCTGTTACGTTACGCCGAAGTATTAATGATGACCGCAGAAGCGCTTATTGAAATTGGCGGCACTAGCAATTTAGATGCAGCGCTAGTACTTATTAATCAAGTAAGATCTGCACATGGTGGTACTTCTTTGCCTGCCCTTACTTATGCAGACCAAACCGATTTAAGAAATAAATATAGACTTGAAAGCAGAAGAGAATTTGCATTTGAATGTAAACGTTGGTTCAATTTAAAACGTTGGGATATTTTAATACCAACCATTCAAGCTTCTTTAGCAGACTATCAAAGTAAACCAATTACCGATTACAAGTTTTTAGAAGGTGGGGAGTTTCCAAATAAATACAAAGTACTACCAATACCGCTTACAGAACAATCTAATAACCCAAATATGACACAGAATCCAGGGTTCTAATACAGACGTGTTTTAAAGCTTATTTGCTACCAAATAAGCTTAGTTATTAAAAGTTCATTAACGATGCTTTTATGAAAAAGATGCTCTTGAGTATTGCGGTATTATTTGCTTCGCAAATATTACTAGCGCAATTAACTATTTATTCAAATTATAACTTGCAAGGCACTTCAGCTACTTGTGTTGCACGTACTATTTATACTAGTAGCAGTATTCCTAATGGGTTGAATGATGGCATTAAATCCATTGCTTTAAGCCAAGGTTTTATGGCAACATTAGCCGAAAATGCAGATGGCAGTGGCGAGCGCTTTACGTACATGGCTACCAAAAGCAATGTCAATGTCAATCTTTCTTTGGTAATGCAAAATAAAGTGTCCTTTATTCGTGTACTTAAATTACCAAGTGTACCAGTAAAAAAGAAGGGCTCAGGCAATACAGATAATACCTTAACAGAACAACTAAATGCAACTTGGTTTTACGATTGGGGCTTTAGAGATGCGTCTACGCCTACAAGAGAGTTTGCACCAATGTCTTGGAACGGTAGCGGCGCGTCAGACGCTAACATTAACACGGTTATTCAAAGAGATTCATTAACGCATTACTTAGCATTCAACGAGCCAGACCACGATGGGCAAGCTAATATGTATGTAGCGCCTTCTGTGCCTTTGTACAAAAAATTACTACGTGCAGGGCAAAGAATGGGTTCGCCTGCTTGTACCGAATCGCAATATAGAGTATGGTTAGATAGCTTCGCAAATGAAGCCAACAAAGAGCGACTAAAAATTGATGTGATATGTATACACTGGTACGATTGGGGTAATTATTTATCTACCCTTAACCAAAACCCAAGCGCTACCGATGTATTTAATCGGTTTAAAAATCATATTGCAGCTGTATACGATTTGTACAAGAAACCTATTTGGATTACCGAGTTTAATGCCAATGTTAATAGGCCACCCGCTGTGCAAGAGGCATTTATGCGTTTAGCATTGCCTTGGTTAGATGCTGACCCGAGGGTAGAACGTTATGCGTATTTTTTTGGTAACGATTTACCTGCTAGAAATACCAATGGCACATTAACTACTGGTGGTAGTATTTATGCCAATCATGCATCGGTAGATGCCTACCCTGAAAATATCATTGATACACGGCCTGCCTTTCCTGTTACCTTGGCTGCTTGGGATCCTTCAACATTTATGCAAGGTGGCCTTAATGTAAACAGTTTTGCTGCTACCACACTTAATACAAATATGACAGCCCCATTAGCCCTTAGTAGAGGCTCAGGTGTAGATCAACCTTTTACAACATCGTCAAACGGTTATTGGGGCGGTACTGATTTTTCAATTACTACGGCCGCAGCAGGTATTGCTGCTAATAAATTTTTACGATTTAGTTTAAAATATAAGAACGGAAAATCTGTAAACTATCATTCAATTGATAAGTTGAATATCCGAATTAGTAATACTGGTCCTATCAAGTATCAAATTGATTATCAATTGGATAATGGCGATTTTGAGCCCTGCGCAACAATTGCTGGTCCAGTTCGTACAACGGGTAATTACACCCTTGGGCCTATTGATTTATCTAGTATTGCTGGGCTGCAAGATGTACCACCAACTAGCACCATTACATTTAGAATAACCCCTTTTGATGCAACTAGTAATGGCTCGTTTTTAATAGGTAGTGGCACAGCAGATACTGAACCAGATCTAGTAATTACAGGTGGTTTTTCTGATGCTAATATTATTGCCACTTCCTTGCCCGTTACGCTTGTTAATTTTAAACTCAATCGTAGCAATAGCAATGTTGTTTTAAATTGGCAAACGCAATCTGAAATCAATTTTAGCCATTTTGAATTAGAGCGCAGTAACAATGCGCAAACATTTTACCCAATTGCAACCATTAATGGATTGGATAAGGCCAATGGCAGTGCGTATAGTTATACCGATGTTTCTAATACAGCTAGCGCATCATACTATCGCCTAAAAATAGTAGATAAAGATGGCAGTTTTACATACAGTAACGTGCTTACAGATGTTTTTAATAATGCCGATATGCCATTAATGATTTATCCAACCGTATCAAATGGTACTGCGGTAAAAGCAGTGTTTACCCCGGTAGTAAAAGCGGCGCAGTTAAAGGTTTTAGATGTAAATGGTAGGCTAATGGTTACTTACAATTTACAATCAGGCGCCACTAATCAAAGTATAGAAACGTCATCATTAAACAAAGGCATCTATTTTATAGTGCTACAAAATGAGGGCATTGTAGAAAGTGCAAAATTGATGAAACAGTAAATTGATAGCCTTTTTTACGTGTTTTTCACATTTGCACAGCGCATCTTTAACGCTTAGTAAAGTGGTATTTCTTATGCTTATTTTGAAACAACTAAAGCGTAATATTGCAATACAATATATTGCATAGCACCATGAATACAAAACTTTGGGATAACATTGAAAAGTTTGATCTTGACAACCCCATAAGTGAATATGGCTTTACGACAAGACTTGCCCACGAAAATTTTTGGACAAAACAATTTACAGAAACCGCCATTGCAGAATATAGGAAATTTATGTATTTGGCAGCGAGTTCAGATTGGATGGTTTCGCCATCTGCTATAGTAGATACTGTTTGGCATCAGCATTTAATCTTCACGCAATCTTATAATGATTTTTGCGCCGTAATTGGCAAACAGGTACAACATATTCCTTCAACACACAATAGAAATGAGTTTGAAAAATTTAAACTAGCAAAGGAAAGA
>JAAFHG010000472.1 GCA_013297585.1 Chitinophagales bacterium | reverse complement strand
CATAATGATTTAGAAATTTCTTTTCTTCCATCTTGGCCACCAGCAAGGCCTGGCTTTGATGCTGCTTACACATTGCTGTATAAAAACCGAGGCACTACCACTTTAAGCGGCAATGTGCAAGTTAATTACGATAATGGAAAGATGAACTTTGTAAATGCCTCATCGCCAGTAACTACACAAAGCACCGGGCAATTAATTTGGAACTACAATAACCTGCAACCCTTTGAAAGCAAAACCATCCAAGTAACTTTTAATTTGTTGCCACCAACGGTAAACAATATTGGCGATACCATTAATTTTTTAGCCGCCATTACACCAAATACTGCTGATGAAACACCCTACGACAATAGCTTTATTTTACCACAACGCATTATTGGCTCTTTCGATCCCAACGACAAGCAATGCTTGGAAGGCAGCAAACTAAACATTAGCAAAATTGGCGACTACCTGCATTACCAAATTCGTTTTCAAAACGAAGGCACCGATACAGCTTTTAACATAGTGGTTGCAGATACGTTGAGTAATAAATACGATTGGAATAGTTTTGAATATTTGGGCAGTAGCCATACGGCAGATGTAAAACTTACCAATAACAAACTAGAATTTATTTTTCAAAATATCAAGCTACCACACAAAGCCATCAATGAGCCAGCAAGCCATGGTTGGGTTGCCTTTAAAATAAAGCCCAAAGCTTCTGTGGTTGTAGGCGATTCCTTAAACAATAATGCAGCTATCTATTTTGATTTTAACTTTCCTATTATAACCAATATTGCAACCACGGTTGTAACAAATACCTCAGCCCCAGTACCAGTAAAGCTGGAGTATTTTTCTGTAGTAAATAATAGCAATGGCCATTTGCTACAATGGAAAGCTACTTGCAGCAGCGGCAATGCCAACTTTAGTGTTGAAAGCAGTACAGATGGTATCCACTTCAGCAGCATAGGCAATATCAACACCACTGTATTGCGTTGCCAATTGCCATTGAGCTTTACCAACAACAATCCGACAGCAGGTAAAATATTCTACCGATTAAAAATTACAGATGCAGATGGAGTTGTTTTTTACAGTAAAATATTGGTGGTGGGCAATGCCAAAGCTGGTATTGATATAACTGCTATTGCAAACAATACCGTTTATCTAAACAGTAGCAAACAACAAACCATACAATTGAAAGTAATAGCTGCTGACGGCAAACAAATATTGGCGCAACAACAAACAGTGCTAGCTGGAAGCAACAGCATCAGCCTGCAAATGAAGCATGCAGCCAAAGGAATTTATACCTTGATAATTTACAACCAAGAAGGAGATATAATCACTAGGCGATTTCTTAAATAATTAGCATTCTAAAACCAACTACCATGAAATACTTTTTTACAGCAGCTTGTTTGTTTTTTGCCTTGATGGTTAAAGCTCAAATTGTAAACATACCGGATAGTAATTTTAAAGCAGCACTTATTGCTAGGGGTGTTGACCTAAATAACGATGGAGAAATACAACAAAGTGAAGCTGCAACAGTAACGCAATTAGAAATACGTGAGGAAAGTGCTAACATAACAAATATGACAGGCATAAATTTATTTACAAACCTGCAAAGACTAACTGTTTCTTCACAACCGCTTAGTTTCCTTGATGTAAGCAATAACAACAGTCTAGTTGATTTAGATTGTCAAGGCAACAAATTAACCTTACTCAACACAACTGGCTGTTCCAATCTGAAATCCCTTTTTTGTAGTCGTAACCGCCTTGCAACACTTGATTTTTCAAATTTACCCAATCTTGATACCCTCAATTATAATTTTCAAATGGTTGCGGTTACATCTTTAAATGTGTCTTACTGCTCAAAACTACGAACAATAGATTTGTGGGAAATAACTGTTGGAGATAGCCTGAGTTTACTGAATATTTCTCATTGCGACAGCATAACAAACCTTTCTTTAAAACTCTCTAGAGATATACAAACGGCTAAAATACTTTATTTGCCAAATCTTGTGACGCTGCAATTCTATGGGGTAATCAAAAATTTAATTATCAGTGATTGCCCAGAATTAACATCAATATTACCTATGTTGGGATTTAATGCAGTTTCTGAATTCTTCGATATTAAGAGATGTTTTGAACTTAGTAAAATCCTATTCTACTCTGCGCAATTTACCAATCCGCTTGATTTAAGTAGTTTTCCCAATCTGCAAGAGGTAGATATGTATTTTTTAAGAACCCCTTCTATTAATCTTAAAAATGGCACCCGTATGGCTCATTGCAAAATTGGCCTTTCAGATGTTGGCGGTAATACTCCTCCAAGGAGCATAAAAATTTGTGCAGATGATTTTGAAATAGACTCGGCAAGTAATTGGCTTTTTGTGGAAAATTATTACAACAATGTTTCTTATCAACTTAATTCATACTGCAGTTTTGTGCCTGCCGGATCTTTCAATACTATTAACGGAAAAGTAAAAATGGATCTAAATAATAATGGCTGTGGTACAGATGATAGAATAATGCCAGGCACTCCGTTACGAATAAGGGATACTTCTGGATACAGCATTATAAAATATGTTTATGCTTCGGGAGATTATGCACATTACACTTATAAGGGACTATTTACTGTAACGCCTTACTTTCCATACCCCTATTTTATTGTCAATCCTGCCAGTGCCACTGTAGCTTTTGATACTGCCAATAGTTTAACCGCCACTAGAGATTTCTGCATCCAACCCAATGGTATACATAACGATTTAGAAATTTCTTTTCTTCCATCTTGGCCACCAGCAAGGCCTGGCTTTGATGCAGCATATACTTTGCTATATAAAAACCGAGGTACCACTACATTGAGCGGCAATGTGCAAGTTAATTTCGACAATGGAAAAATGAACTTTGTAAATGCCTCATCGCCGGTAACAACACAAAGTACTGGGCAACTAATTTGGAACTACAATAACCTGCAACCCTTTGAAAGCAAAACCATCCAAGTAACTTTTAATTTGTTGCCTCCAACAGTAAATAATATTGGCGATACCATTAATTTTTTAGCCGCCATTACACCAAATACTGCAGATGAAACACCTTACGACAATAGCTTTATTTTACCACAACGCATTATTGGCTCTTACGATCCCAA
>JAAFHG010000301.1 GCA_013297585.1 Chitinophagales bacterium | reverse complement strand
ACTGAATGCTTACCCACAATTGCAACAATTTTATGCAACATTTTCCAACAGTATTGCCCAAAAATAAAAAGCCCCAAGAGGAGAACCAATCGGGGATTATTTATAAGCAAGCAACCAAAAAAACAAAATATTAAATGTCTATCCTCATTTTTGATAGACCCATACTTTTCATATTAAGCACTATTTAGAGGTCTAAAACCACAATTTGATTGTAGTTGTTGTGTACTAGGTACGCAAACGTTGACGCAAAGTAGATATCTTTTTTGAATTGTGAAAAGAAATTTAAATTTTAAGCTAAAATTAAGGTTGGTTGAAGTAGAAATTTCTCATTCCGACTTTTATAGACTTTTATTATACACTTGTTTCAGATACTTTTGCAAGCCAAAACAAAAATGATGTACACGATTAATATTCGATTTGAAGAGAAAGGTAAACAACCACAAACGCTTACAAATATTGGGTTTGGTGAAAGTTTATTGGAAGTATTATTAGACAATAAAATTGAACTTCATCACAATTGCGGTGGTGTATGTGCTTGCAGCACTTGCCATTTATATGTAGAAAAAGGTGAGCAGTTTATTGAAGAATTATCTGATAGAGAAGAAGATTTTATTGACAGAGCCGTAAATCCACGCTTAACTAGCCGTCTTGGTTGCCAATGCGTGCTACACGAAAGCGCTGGTGGTGACATCAATATTACCCTGCCTGACCAAACCCAATTTTTAGGTGAGTAAATAAAATTCCCAATTATTTACTACAAATTTTAAACTACAAACTAATATATGAGCCACTTTGAACCACCAATACACTGGAATGACCATGAAGATATTGCGATGAAATTGTACGAAAAATTTGGTGACGATTTCGGTGAAAGTAAAATCTATCGTATACGTTTTACTGACTTACTTGAGTGGATTTTACAAATACCGAACTTTGAAGGTACAAAAGAACAAAGTACTGAAGGGCATTTAGAAATGATTCAAAGCCAATGGGTTTATGAATGGCGTGATAATCAGAAATAGGCAATGATAACATGAACTTATTGCATAAAAGCAGTAGGTGTATTCATGCAAATAATAAATTGCTTCAAATAAACATTCGTGATAAAAATTAATGCCTTTCTAAAGCTGATTCGTTGGGGCAATGTGCTCATTATTGCATTAACCCAATGCTTGTTTTTCTATTGCATTAAATTGCCATTATACCAACCAATAGATATTGCAAAGGCGCAACAGCAGTTTTTATTTTTATTAGCCGCTTACGCTTGTATTTCTGCTGCAGGTTATATCATTAACGACTATTTCGACCTTAATATTGATCAAATAAACAAGCCACAGAAGGTAATCATTAATCGCTTTATTTCAAGGCGTTGGGCTTTGTTTTTACATATTGGGCTAAGTATTATTGGTATTGGGTTGTGTGCCAAAGTAAACATCGAAAATTGCTTACTAGCTTTTGCTTCTGTAGTTGTTTTATTTGCCTATTCTGCTACATTTAAAAAGAAGTTTCTGATTGGTAATGTATTGGTTGCCATTTATTTAGCTTGGATTGTTGCCATTACTGCTTACTTCGATTTTAGAAGTATGGTACTACATAAAATTATTAGCGGAAATAACTTCGATATTCTGTTTAACACTGCACTCATTTTTGTAGCTTTTTCTTTCATAATCAATTTGATACGAGAAATTATTAAAGACATGGAAGATGTAGAAGGTGATAGGAAATATGGCTGCAAAACCATGCCAATTTCATGGGGTATTAATCCCTCTAAAGTATTTGTAGCTGTGTGGTTAACGGTGCTTATAGCTATGTTAATTACCGTTCAAGTTTACGCTGTAAGATTACATTGGTGGTGGCCAATTGCTTATGCACTATTACTAGTATTAGTACCAATTGTTTGGATTTTCAAGCAGTTGTTTTCAGCCCAAACACCTGATGATTTTCATAAATTGAGTTCTGCAATAAAGTGGGTAATGCTTACGGGCGTTTTATCTATGGGCTTATTTAAACTATACTTATAATACTATTATGTCATCAATTATACTTGCATCACAATCGCCTCGTAGAAAACAATTGTTAGAATGGGCCGAAATAGACTTTGAAGTGATTGTAAAAGCTACGGATGAATCTTACCCATCAGATTTACCTACCGACGAAATACCTGTATTTATTGCAAGGAAAAAAGCATTAGCAGTACAAGCATTTGCCCGATCTGCTTACCATGCAGAACACCGAAATGAAATAATTATTGCTGCTGATACTGTTGTTGTTTTAGGCGAAACAATTATTGGAAAGCCTGCTAGCAGAGAAGAAGCAATAGCTACGCTTACAAGTTTATCTGGTAAAGAACACCGTGTTATTACTGGTGTGGTCATTTTACATGGTAGAAAAGAAGTCGCATTTGCAGATATTACAAGGGTTTGGTTTCACGAACTAACGCAAGCGCAAATTGAGTTCTATATAGACAAATACCAACCTTACGATAAAGCCGGTGCCTATGGCATTCAAGATTGGATAGGTGTGGTAGGCATTAAAGCTATTGAAGGTGATTTTTATAATGTAATGGGCTTGCCTGTAAGTAGGGTAGTGCAGCAATTACAATTACTACAAAATTGATATAGTAGTTTATATTTTCATTAGTTTAGCTAAATATTTATTGGCTTAAATTATTGTATATGAACGAGAAACTACTGCAATTCATTTGGAAATTTCAATATTATAACCGTCAAGAATTAACAACAACAAGCGGTGAAACCCTCTCTGTTACTGCATCTGGTAAGCACAATCTTAATCAAGGGCCAGATTTCTTAGACGCAAATATTCAAATAAGCAACATTCGTTTTGCTGGCAATATAGAACTGCATGTAAAAGCATCTGATTGGTACAAACATCATCATCAAACAGATGTGCAGTACAATAATGTGATATTGCATGTGGTATGGGAAAATGATACAGATATCTCTACTGAAAATGGCGCATTATTACCAACGTTGGTATTACTTGATAGAGTGCCAAAAGTGTTGTTAGAGCGATATACACAACTAATGCAAGCTTCAAATATTCCTTGCCACAGTATTACAACACCAACTTTAAGCGAACTAGGTTGGCATGCTTGGAAAGAACGCTTAGTGGCAGAACGTCTTGAACGCAAATCCAAGAAAGTATTGGCTTATTTAGAAGCCACCAAGCAGCATTGGGAAGAAGTATTTTGGATAATGATTGCGGGCAACTTTGGTATTAAAGTAAATGCTGAGTTATTTGAAGCAATGGCGCAAACTATTTCGGTAAATATATTGGCTAAACATAAAAATCAAGTTCATCAAATAGAGGCAATGTTGCTAGGGCAGGCTAATTTATTAAATGATACTTTTTTAGATGATTATGCCATTTTACTGCAAAAAGAGTATCGGTTTTTGCAAAAGAAATACCAACTGCAACCTGTGCTTGTTCAGCCCAATTTTTTAAGAATGCGGCCTGCTAATTTTCCTACTATTCGCTTAGCGCAGTTAGCTATGTTGATTGTTAATTCTGTGCATTTATTTTCAAAAATTAAAGAACAAAATGACATTGCTGCGGTAAAGAAACTGTTTGAAGTAACTGCCAATGATTACTGGCACACGCATTATCAATTTGATACCGAAAGCGAATTTTTAGAGAAAAAGCTAGGCGCTTCAACAATTGATAATTTACTCATTAACACGGTTATTCCTGTGCTATTTGCTTATGGCTTGCACATGCAAGATGAAGCTATTAAAGAAAAGGCCATTAAGTGGTTGATGGCAGTAAAAAAAGAGACGAATACTATTACCAAACAATGGCAACAGACGTCTGTTGCCATTGTTTCGGCTTTTGATAGCCAAGCTTTAATAGAATTAACAAATAATTATTGCACGCAAAAACGCTGTTTAGAATGCGCTGTAGGCAATAGAATTTTTAAAATACAGGGTAATAATTAAACGGTTTGACGCATAAATTGTTGGGTTGATTACAATATAATAATTTATCTATTTACCCATTTAATACTACCATTCAAAAGTGATATCTAATTCCATATCAGGATGTAGGCTTCTTTCAACAGGGCAGGTACGCGCTACACGTTCTAATATTTCCTTGGTTTTATCGTCTAAATTTAATGTTTTAGACATAGTTACATGTGCTTTTATGCCGCCAATTCTACGAGGGTCTGGCTTCATAATTTTAGTAATTTCTACCTTTGAGTCAGTCAAGTCAATATCCATAGTATTGGCTTTAATACCCATTGTAGTAAGCATACAACTACCCAAAGCGGTAGCTACCATATCAGTAGGACTAAAACGTTCTCCTTTACCCATATTATCGGTCGGGGCATCGTTTTCTATCACTGAAGTACTCTGTAGATGTGTCATCTCTGTTCTTAACGCACCTTTATAAATTACGGTTGATGTCATTTGACTAGATTTTATATAAATTTACAAACACAAATATATGCACGTGAAGAAGATAATTTTAATGACTATTATCAGTTTGCCATTATGGGCAACTGCACAGCAAACTAAAGCGCAAGTAAAAAAGCAAAAAGTAGCAGAAAAAAAAGCTAAAATTGAGCAATTAATTAAACAAGAAGAGGAAGGAGCATTGGTATTTCAAAAGCAAGGTAGCTTTGGATTGAACTTTAACAGTGATGGTTTTGGCTTTACTTACGAGCATGGAAAATACAAAACTACCAAAAAAACTAATTTATGGTGGCTATCGCTTGGTGAGCGTAAAGACCCAAAACAATACAAACAAAGCAACACATTTACAGGTGGTGGCGGTTCTATTGTTTTTTTTGGTAATAGTTATGTATATGGAAAGCAAAATAATTTTTATTACCTACGCTTAGGCTTTGGGCAGCAAAGAATGTTGGGTGCAAAAGGCAGTAAAAATGGGGTGGCTGTTTCCGCAATTTATGGTGGTGGCTTAAGCTTAGGTATGTTAAAACCATATTATGTGCAAGTACAAGATAATACAGGCCAAGGAACTGGCACAAAAGACATTAAATACAGCGACACTACAGCTGCTATATTTTTAGATCCTTCGGCAATTATTGGAGGTAGTGGCATAGGCAAAGGTATTCGTGAAATAAAATTT
>JAAFHG010000659.1 GCA_013297585.1 Chitinophagales bacterium | reverse complement strand
CTATTGTATTTAAAAGCGCCCCAAGTATTAAGGTCGCTGTTTAAAATAATGGTCCATGTGGTTGCTGTTGGTAAAGCAAAAATGGAATAGCGTCCTTTTTTTATTTTTGTGGTATTAATTTTTACATCTCTAAAAAATTCAATTTCTGTGTTTTCGTTAGCACCAAAGCGCCATATTTCGTTGTAGGCAACCAAATCTCCAAAAATTACACGCCCAGCTTTTTGGGGCCTGCTATAAATTACCCTAGCAATTAAAGGCTCGGTAGCTTTATCTTGTACTTTTAACAGCGGAAAATTAGGCGGGTAGGTGCTCATATCCATTGGCGATTTATCAACCGCTGGTATGGTAGTTGTTTGGCCAAATATATTTACGTTAAATAAAATGCTTAAAATAAAAAACAGCTTTTTCATGCTTGTACATAATTTATACAAATATATTACATTAAAGCACATTAGTTAATAAGGTTTTACGTTTTTGGCTTGTTGTTTGCGAAGTTGTAATTGCTAATGTTTTAATTATTGTGTAACTTTAAATAACAATTAACCAGCTACGCCATGCAGCATTTATTTAAACAGCTTAAACCAGCTTTAGTACTTTTTGTTTTTTTGCAATTGATTTGCTTAAGTAGTTGTAGGGTAAACCTGCTTCCGCCATACAGTGAGGCTATTGCACAAGAAATAGCACAAACTGCCAAAACAGTTGATAGATTTTATTTAATAATGGCCGAAACAACATCTGCAAAAGATAATAGCAGGCAGTATACCAAATATGCTGAGCAATATGCAGAAATAGAAGTGGCGCTTGGTTCGCTGTTGCATAAAAATAAAATACGACCCCTTAACGAAAACACTGCTCGTATTTGCGAAATAGCGGTACAAATTTGGGCGAAATATAAAAAAGAACATAAAGAAGACAACAATATTACCGATGGGCTGATTTTAATTAACCGAACCTATATGGCAGATTTGTTTTTTGCTATGCATAAGGCCGAGGCTGCCAAGCAAATAATTGGAAAAACTACTAACTAATAAAAAATAAGAAAATGGCTTTTGATATTAACGAAACGCTTGCCCAAATGTTAGGCGTAGTAAAAACTACGGTAGAAGATAATTGGAGTGAAGTAAAAGAAACAGCAAACGAATTTTTACAGCGCAGAAAAGTTAGGCTGGAGTTGCTTGCAGACATGCGTATACTGGGAGAAATTACTCAAAAGCGCCTAGAGTCAAGGCTAGAAGATGAGCGCCTACTGCTTGAGGCGGAACTACATGCCATTGCCGTAATAACAAAAGCTATTGCACAAAAAGCAGCAAATGCAGCGTTTGATATTTTGAACAAAGCGATTAAATTGGCAATAAAAATTTAAAGGCTATGCCACGGCTGTTCCTCTTGCAATTTCTAAAATAGCAAACCAATCCCCATCAGTCAATGTAATGCTTCGTGCCACAGCAGCATCAGTTATTCTTTGTAAATTAGAACTACCATATACTACTTTTACTTTGGTAGGCAGTTTCCACAGCCATGCTAGTAAAAGTTGGTTAACATTTATTTGATATTGTATAGCTATTTTATTTAACTGTTCATAAGTACTTTGTTCAATATTGGCAATGTTTCCCAAAGCGCCCCAAGCCATTGTTTGTATATTTTGCATGTCGTGCCAATGTAAAAGCCCATCCATAATTGGCATGTTTGCTTGCCAATTTAGTTCAATTTGGTTTGTAGTAATGGTAGGGTACACTTTCAATAAGGGCTCTAATTGCAAACCAGTAAAATTTGAAACGCCAACAGCCTTCACTTTACCGCTTTTAATCAAAATATCAAACGCAGCGGCTATTTCTTCAAAATGCATTAGTGGGCTAGGGCGGTGTAGTAAAAATAAATCAATACTATCAACGTTAAGGTTGCTTAAACTTTGCTCTGCTTGCTGTATTATGTATTGTTTACTGTAATTGTATTTTTTTATGGTAAATGCTGGCTTATTTGCGCAGGGCATTTCAATACCGCATTTGGTAATAATTTTAACGGCATTGCCTAACTGCATAACTTTAAGCGCTACGCCAAAATCGCCTTCGGTGGTGTAATCGCCATAAATATCTGCATGGTCAAAACTGTTAATACCATTTGCCAAACAATGCTCAATGGCTTGTTGGTATTGTTGGGTATTAAAATTTGCTCC
>JAAFHG010000321.1 GCA_013297585.1 Chitinophagales bacterium | reverse complement strand
TTTGCGCAATGCACTTAATCCAGTCATTACAGCCATCACAGGTTGGTTTGCCGAGCTATTGGCAGGTGCATTTTTTGTAGAATACATTTTCGGCTGGAAAGGCATTGGCAAAGTAACTGTTGATGCCTTAGAAAAGCTCGATTTTCCTGTAGTAATGGGCAGCGTATTAATTACAGCTACGTTTTTTATCCTTGTCAATATTCTGGCAGATGTGCTGTATGGCATTGTAGATCCACGTGTGAAATTGTAAATTTTATCAAAGATCTAAGAAACCTTCGCCTATTAATTGTCAATTTTTTGTGGATGCTGCTTTGCCATTTCTTCTTCAACTGCAATTAAAAATCGGTCGTGTAAAATCTTTAATTTAATTAAATTAGCTTGTAGCAATTCGTTCTTTTGATAGCGCTCTAAGTCTTCCTTACTAATAAATGTTGTTGACATGATTTTTGAACTAGACTGATACTCTTTATACATTGTTTCTAAAGCAAGATGATTGAGTAAAATTCTAATTGAATCAGATTGAACTATCAGCGATTTGTAATATGGATTTTCTTTTGCCAATGCATTAGAATGCTTTACAAATGATGGGGATATTTTCTTTTTCTTTTCAAAATCAGCAGCCTCATATTTTGCAAACAGCTTTTTATACTCTTCTGTATTGGCTCTAATATCATTTTGCTGCTGTATTAAACTCTTATGTGTGTCATCTAATTTCGCCAATTCTGCATTACCTCTTACATAAGCCTTTAGCATAGTATGGTTTACAGCATAAGTAAATATCATTTTTTTTCTATCACTATGTTCTTTAAAATACTGGTCGAACACTATTTTATTGTTTTGTAATTCTAGTACTCTAATCTCTTTGTAAATTGAGTCAGATTGTTTTTGTGCAGCAATTTTAAAATTGATACTTAATGACAAAAGCAATAGAAGAAAATAAGACTTTTTCATAGCGCAAAAGAATGGTTTTGCAATTATTTGAATTTTATGTTAGATTACAAATATATACGAATCCTCTCTATTTGAATATGATTTGTTCAAATTTCGAAGATTAATTGCAGCCACTATGCAAGGCTTTCCTAACAAATAAAAACAGATAGAATAACTTAAATAAAACCTGTGACCATCCCTTATTTTTGCCCCATGTCTGCTGAAAAAATTATTACTGATTTTAAGAAAAAAACATTTAAACCCGTCTATTGGTTAGAAGGTGATGAGCCTTATTTTATTGATGAAGTTGTGAATTATGCAGAACATAAAATTCTATCTGAAAGCGAAGCTAGTTTTAACCTCACTATATTTTATGGCCGTGATGCCAACTGGGCTGATGTGGTTAATGCTTGCAGGCGTTATCCAATGTTTGCCGACAGGCAAGTGGTGCTGCTAAAAGAAGCGCAACATATGAAGGACATAGATAAGCTAGAAGGCTATATTGAAAAGCCTTTACCATCAACCATATTTGTAGTAAGCTATAAAGAAAAAAAAGTAGATGGTAGAAGTAAATTAGCAAAGATTTTAAAGCAAAAATGCGAGTTATTATCTACTAAAAAACTGTACGACAATCAATTACCAGATTGGGCTAACAATATGATTAACAAGCATGGCCTAACCATTGATCAAAAAGCGTTATTGCTTTTAGTAGATCATATTGGCAACGATTTGAGTCGTCTACAAAACGAAATTGAAAAACTAGGTGTAAACTTGGCTGGCCGCAAAGCCATTTCAGAAGATGATATTGAAAAATACATTGGCGTAAGTAAAGAGTTCAATGTTTTTGAATTACAAGATGCTTTGGCAAAAAGGAACTTACCAAAAGCCATTCGCATAGCACATTATTTCGAGCAAAATCCTAAAGCTGCGCCTATACAAATGATATTGCCAGCATTATATAATTTTTTTAGTAAAACCTACATGATTTTTGGCGTTCCAAGCAATAATGAGAAAGATATTGCCACGGCATTAGGTATTAATCCTTATTTCATGAAAGATTATATGCAATCTTCTAAAAACTATGGCCAGCAAGGTGTTGAGCGTATTTTGCTATTGTTACACAGCTATAATCTGCGCAGCATTGGTATAAACAATGGTAGCGCAGATGATGCTGGTTTAATGAAAGAATTGATTGTAAAAATGATGGCCTAAGCGTTACCAAAAATGACTAATAAAGCATAAATAATACCTGGTAACCAAAATAATAAAGTTAAAAGTAAGCCTATCCAAAACTTAGAATTGATTTCACCTTCTTTTAAATAAATGGCTAAAGGTGGTAATAAAATTGCTAAAATGCAAAGCAAAAGTGTATTAGTATCGGCATCCGCATTTTTGTTTTTTCTAAATTCTTTCACTGCTTTTTTTGCTTCACTAATTCTACTTTTACGTTCTTTACGAGATAGACTTTTGAACTCAGTTAATGCATTATCTAATGCGGTCTTATCAACTGTGGCAGTACTATCTACTGGCTTTGGCACTAATGAAATTGCAAAAACATTTACAGTTGTTGCACCTAGTACCAGCATTAATAAACCTCTAAAAAGTAATTTTCTCATCATTGCTATTTTTTGTGAATGTAGGTAAATACTCAAAAGATTGCTTACCAATTATCATTAGTTAATGATTTGATATTTAGTAATAATTTCAATAATACTAGGATAGCTTTTTACCAAATAAATAGGTAACTCACTTTTGCTTACCCAACGTATTTCAGTAATATCTTCTTCGGTTTGTGGCGTTAGCACTTCGCTGCTGTTAGTAGTCATGGCATACCAATGGCTTTCTTTAATGGCATTTTTATTAATGTATTTATCGAAATATTGATGTTGTGTAATGCCTATAAATTTTCCTAAAGTAACTTGTTGCAAGCCTGTTTCCTCTTGTATTTCCCTTACAGCGCAAGCTTCTATGGTTTCGCCTTCATCTAATTTACCTTTTGGCAAATCCCAAAAACCACGTCTAAAAATCATCAATAACTCATTTTTTTCGTTAAAAACCAAACCACCGCCTGCTTTAATTATTTGTGCTTCCATGTGGTAAAAATAGAGCCAAAGGCACAAGAAAACAAGAAGCAATGGTCAATAGTCAATAGTCAATTTATTTTTGGATTACGCAATTTACTCTGTTGCTTTCGTATTTAAGTTTACTTGAAACTTGAATCCATTTATCTTCGCTGCATGACAAATGAAAAAGCAATTGCTGAAAAATTATTGCAGGTTCAAGCGGTTAAGCTAAGTCCTGAAAAGCCGTTTACTTGGGCAAGTGGCTGGAAAAGCCCTATTTATTGCGATAATAGAAAAGTATTATCATTCCCTTTTGCAAGAGATTTTATTAAAAGCGAATTATGTAGTGTCATATTTGAGCAATATCCTGATGCAGATGTTTTGGCTGGTGTCGCTACAGCTGGTATAGCTTGGGGCGCTATGGCTGCCGATCAACTAAAACTGCCCTATATGTATGTGCGTCCTAAACCAAAAGAGCATGGTTTAGGTAATCAAATAGAAGGATATTATGAAGCAGGACAGAAAGTGGTGGTAATTGAAGACTTAATTTCTACAGGTAAAAGTAGCTTGCAAGTGGTAGAGGTTTTGCGCAATGCTGGCCTAGAAGTAATAGCGATGGTAAGTATTTTTAACTACGGTTTTACAATTGCCGAAGAAGCATTTGCAAGTGCCAACGTTCCTTTTAAGTCGCTTAGTAACTATCAAGCGCTTATTGGCATTGCAGTTGAAAAGAATTTGGTTACTGCTGAAACTGAACAAATGTTATTAGAGTGGCGTAAAAGCCCAAGCAGGTGGATGGTTGGTTAAGTTTATCCTAACATTTAAAAAAAATATATGAAGAAGATTGCTTTATTGGTATTGGTTGGCGGCTTTTTTACTGCAAAAATGAATGCACAAGTAATGGCCGCTAAGGCACAAACTATCGTTATTAAATCTGCCAACTTACGTTGCTGGACTTGCAAAGAAAGGTTAGAGGAATACTTGGTACGTGAAAATGAAGACAATATGCAAAGTGGTATGCTTAAGCGTACTTATAATTTAATGGCAGGCGAAATTCGCGTTCAGTTTTTGCCAGACAGAGTTAACATTGATGCTATAAAAACTGCGCTTAACAATGCAGGCTTTGATGCTGATAGTACAAAAGCAACACCTGATTCATATAAATTATTACCACCTATTTGTAAGCGCAAAGAAGATGGCGGCGGCCCACAAAAGGGTAAACCTTGCCACATTGAACCGTATTAGAGCTAGTTTTAAAATGTATTTTCTTTCGCTTAAACAACGAAAATCATAGATTATATCATAAAAATAATACCTATAATAGGTGTAATTTGTGGAGAATAGCGGGGTCGAACCGCTGACCTCTTGCATGCCATGCAAGCGCTCTACCAACTGAGCTAATTCCCCTTAAGCGTTGCAAATGTAAAGTTTCAGCACATACACCACCAAAATAAATTACTGGTTATCTTCAGCAGTCATTTTTGCTCGCAATGCTTTTAATTCAATTTCAAAATCTGCTATTTGCAATGCGTCTGATACATCAAAATCACCAATTTTTGTTCTGCATAAACTACTCATGTAGCCACCTACACCTAATGATGCGCCAAAGTCGTTTGCTAAACTTCTGATATATGTACCAGTTGAACAAG
>JAAFHG010000339.1 GCA_013297585.1 Chitinophagales bacterium | reverse complement strand
AATTTTCATAAGTACGAATCTCTTGTTTGCTAAATAATAACAACTTGGCACCGATGGCATTGATATTATTTTCACTACCCTTTAAAGTAATAACAATCGAAGCTTTTGGCTTAGCATCGTTGCTTTTATTTTGATACACCAACACTGCATCATCAATATTATTCACTACAACATCTAAGTCGCCATCATTATCCAAATCGGCATAAACAGCACCATTAGAAAACGTCTGTTTATCATTCGATACTTGTGTAGCAACATCCTTAAAAGTCACGTCACCATTGTTTTTAAAGAACTTATTTGGTAATTTTATTTGTGGGAAAGACTCGATAATTTTCTTTTCTTTCTCTGCAATTTTATTGTTGCGTATTTGGTCTTGTACTTCACTATTCGATACAAAATTTACATAGTCAATATCGTTCAATCGCTTTGGTATGCCATTACTAATAAATAAGTCTTTCAACCCATTGTTATCAAAATCTAGCCACAAAGGGCTCCAGCTCCAATCGGTTGCTGCAACACCAGCATACAAACCTACTTCACTAAACATACCATTACGCCTGTTTAATTGCAGATTATTTCTTGTGTACTGATAGTTGTAGCCATAACCAATTTTCATGTAAAAGGTATTGTACTCATCCTCACCCAAAGAACGTTTTAAGATATAAGGATCAGAAGGCAGCATATCCATAGATATGATTTCTGGATAAGCATCGTTGTTGATATCAGCCACATCTACACCCATCGAAAATTGGCTTGTATGCATGATTCTATTTTGTAAATCATCTTTAAATGTGCCATCCTTTTGATTGATATACAAGTAATCATTCTCGTGAAAATCATTACCAATATATAAGTCAGGGTAACCATCTAAATCTATGTCACTCACACATATACCAAGGCCATAACCAATAGCCGAACTATTAATACCACATTGCTTAGTCACATCAGTAAAACGTTTACCATCATTGCGATACAGCCTATCACCAGTTAAAGGATGATACGTACCAACGAACAAACTTCTATTGCCAAACGTACCATTTTGATGCACCGAATGGTTCAACAAAAACATATCTAAATCGCCATCATTATCGTAATCGAAAAAAGCAGCTTGCGTACTAAAGCCACTAAAATCTACCCCATATTCTGCGGCCTTATCTGCGTAACTCGGTACACCATTTTTATCAATGCCGTTGCATATTAGCAACTGGTTCTTACCATGCAAACTTTCAAATTGCCCAACCCTACAAACATATAAATCCAGTAACCCATCATTATTAATATCCACCACACTTACACCAGTGCTCCAGCCGCCATCATTAGGAATATTCGCTTTTACAGTCACATTATCAAAGTGCATCTTACCCTTGTTTAGGTACAAACTATTTTGTCCTTGATTACTACAAAAAAACAAATCTATCAAGCCATCTTTATTAAAATCGCCAGCACTAACACCAGCACCGTTGTAGAAATACATGTACTTAAACATGTTAAAACTGTCTGAAGGATTCAACCGATTATTAAAATCCAATCCTGTTTGCTTGGCTTCTAGCACTTCAAACAATGGCGGCTCTACTGCTACAGGTTTAGATGTACAAGCTTGTAGCAAAACCACCAATAAAATAAAATATACTACTGTCTTCATGTTCGTTGTTTGTTAACAGTCTTTTGTACGACTATGATACTTCTTTTTTGAATTTATACTGAGTTTACGAAGTACCTCAGCATCGTTCATATCGCTACTCAGCTTTTACCACAGCATATTCAAATGCTTATTAGTAAGGCTTTACTAGCTTATATAGCAATGGTGTTTCACTATTTTGCAGTACCAATATTTGCTTCCCTTTCTTTGTATTAATAGTTTGTATGTCTCTAATTTGGCCATTAATAGATATGCCTGTTTGGGCATTATTCACACACCCAAAATTGCCCTTGCCTTTATTCAATAACACATGGCCATAACTTGCATCCATTCTAGAAAATTGTGGCAAGAAATCAAATCTATTGCCGCCCATTACTAAGTCAACCATGCCATCGTTATCTACATCAATTGGCAAGATGGCATTAATACAAGACAATTGTACCTGCATTGGTAAAGGCTTTATAGTAAACTTACCATTGCCTTCATTAACAGCAACAACAGAACTAGCATAAGTAAACTTTTTTATAGTACTTGAGGCTATTACAGATTTACCAAACAAATCTTCTATACTTTTATCTGCATAGTCTGCATGTTTTAGGTTTTGCTTTTTAAGCGACGGTATTTGCTCTGTTAAATCACGCTTCATAAACACTGGCTTATCCTTATTATCAATTGTTCTTGTTAAAATCTTTTTCGCAGAACCAGATACGTCGAAGTCGTTCATGAATAATTTAACAGGGCTTATATCAGATGGCTGCAAGTAAAAGTTCTCGCCAACGTTACCTAGTACCAAATCTTCATCACCATCATTATCAACATCAGTAGCAGCAACTATTTTCCACCAGCCATTTAGTTTTTCTAGGTTTGTTATCACCTCTTCAAAATGATGATTTTTATAAGTAAAAACAACAGGATGCATCCAATCACCCACTACTACTAGTTCTTTCTGTTTATCGCCTAAAATATCCGCCCACACTGCGTTTGACACCATCCCAACATTGCCAATAACAGGTGGTGTTATATCTTTAAAAATACCTTTACCATCATTCTGCAACAAATAACTATTGGACGTTTCGCCATAGCTTGACGAGATATTTTTACTGCCAACAAACAAGTCTAAATCGCCATCATTATCAAAATCGTTAGCTACTACTACAGATGTGTTGCCGCCATTTGTTGGCAAAGCTTTGGTATCAATTGTAAAATGACCTTTGCCATCATTCTTGTACAACCTATTCTGCATTTGTCTTGTGCTCACAGGCGCATTATTACCACCTGAGCCCACAAATAAATCCAAGTCACCATCCTTATCACAATCAAAAAATAAAGTTGCCACATCTTCAAAGTCAGCAAATTGCTGAAAGACTAGCTCGTTCTGTTTTATAAATTTTTCATCCTTTTGCTGCAAGTACAATTGCCCTGCGTGATTAGTTGCGCCGCCAATATATATATCTTCTAGACCATCACCATTTACATCACCCACAGCAGCTCGTGGCCCTTCTTTCGATAACATTTCAGGAATATTTCTCTCATAAAAAAAGTCATCGTAATCATCCTCAACATGTTTATCAAATATGGTAGGCACTGCTGTAAACATTGGTGTTATTGTAGCCTTTTGCTCTTGATAAATTTCAGTTGTTTTGACTTGCTGTATTTGGTGTAATTGATTGATTGCGGGCCTAATCATTTTTACAAAAGTTCTGTTAGGCCAAGTGATAATCATTGAATCAACAGCTTTTGTACCTAACCCTATAACAGCCTTATAATCCATAGAAGATTGAAAGCCTCTACTAGGAACTATTTCCTTCGTAAACACCTCACTACTTTGATACACTTGTATCTTACTTCCTATGGCAAACGTGTTGCTATCATTACCTTTCAAGCTAATGGCTATATAGTTGTTGTGATTCGTTTCTCGGCTTTTATTCTTATAAATAAACGCTTGTTCGTTGGTGTTATTTACTACCAAGTCTAGGTCACCATCGTTATCTAAATCGCCATAGGCTGTGCCACTAGAAAAAGATGGTTGTGTAAAGCCCATTGCTTCACCATCATCACCAAATTTCAAATTGCCTTTGTTATGAAAAAACTTATTGACTAGTTTTTCCGAAGACATCTTTTTAATCAATTCACCTACCTGTTCTTTCTCGCCTGTTGCAGCCATTTTTTGTAACACGTCATTGGCAAAAAAGTCAATAAAATCTTGGTCAGTTATATCATGGTAAATGCCATTAGAAACATAAATATCACTCAGTCCATCATTGTCTGCATCAAAAACTAAACCGCTCCAGCTCCAATCGCTAGCAGCTACACCACTGTAATATGCTGTTTCCATAAAGTGGCCATCAGCGTTGTTTACTTGCAAGCAGTTCTGCATGTATTGATTATAAAAGCCGGATTTTATTTTTAAATTATTAACGTCTGAACTTTCAAAAGCGGTAGTTGTCTTTAAGCGTTTATCATCCTTTGGCAACATATCAGTAGTAAAAATATCAGTGTTACCATCGTTGTTGATATCACCTAAATCTGCGCCCATAGAAAAGTGACTTGTATGTTGCAAATGCTGTTCTAGCTCTTCTTTAAAAGTGCCATTTTTTTGATTGATGTATAGGTAATCTTTTTCGTAAAAATCATTGCAAATGTAGAGGTCAGGATAACCATCATTGTTGATATCACCAACATTTACGCCAAGCCCAAAACCAATTAAACTACCATAGATATGTGCCTGC
>JAAFHG010000429.1 GCA_013297585.1 Chitinophagales bacterium | reverse complement strand
AATTGCATCATATAAACCTCTGTCAATAGGTTTAGGATCACCAGCCCAAGTGTAACTGTAAGTAAATTGGTCAACTTGACCCCACCAAGAAATTAGGTTAATACCTTGTGCCAATGTCAAATCAACACCCCACATCCAACTTGCAGTTGCTACGTTATTAAAACCAGATGTGGAAAGGTTAGTGCCATTATATACTAACTGCGCAGGTGTGGTTTTCGGATATGCATTCATAATATCCTGAGTAAGTGTTACAACCTGTGTTAAATCAGCTTGAGTACCTCTAGCAGATAATACGTATGCAAGTAAGCCTTTAGCAATATTCACATCAACTTGGTCTTTACTAGTTCTTGTATAACCAGTTAATAAAGTAATTGCAGAAGTTAAATCAGCTACCATTAAATCAAATACTTCTTTAGTAGTTGACTTAGGTAAGTTCAATTGCGATGTGGCTGTGTAAAGTGGTAATATTTTATCATTTCCTGTACCATAGCCTTTTGCATAAATCTGGCTTAGATAAAAATATGCGTAGGCACGCATTGCCTTCGCTTGACCCATTGTTTGTTTATTAGCGGTTGATGCAGGTACTGCATTAGAACCACCTAAAACATCAATAATAGTGTTAGCACCAAAAATTTGTCGATAATAATAACGCCAAGGGATATAAACTTGGTTTGTTGTAAAATCAATAGATCCAGTGTAGCGAGCTACTGTTGTGTACCAACCGTAGTTTAATGCGCCTAGTACCATGTCAGATTGGGTCATATCAGTGTAAATATCTACACCTTTCTGGCCAAAATCATCATGACCAGTTGTACCACCAACACCAGTAGAAAACATTGTTGTGTACAACCCAGAAATATTACCGCTTAACAATTTAGGATCTTGTGCAGCAGCACCCGATAATTGCTCGGGAGTTGTAAATTGAGTAGGCTGTGTTTGTAAAAAATCTTTACTACAACTTGATACAGCCACAGTTACAATAATTGTAACCATTGATAAATATCTTGATTTCATAACAAGTATTTTAATTTAGTTTAAAATTTAATTTTAGTTCCTACTGTAATGGTTGACAAAGGAGAATATCTGTAAGTATCAGATTCACCACTTTCAGCAGTTGAAGGATTGAAACCTTGTCTTGCAGAACTTAACCATAAATTATCACCAGAAACAAAGAATGATACGCCCTCTACTAAACCTTTAGCTTTTAACAAACTAGCTGGTACGGTGTAACCAATTCTAATGTTATTTAGAGCAAAGAAAGTAGCTTTTGTTAAGAATCTTGAAGACGCTGAAGCAACATTCGCATCTGCGTTATTAGATAATCTTGGTACATCTGTAATGTCACCAGCTTTCTGCCATCTTCTTCTAATTTCAGTACTCCAGTTATTGCCACCTATCAAACCATTGTTCATTAACCCAGCAAAAGCACCATCATTAGAGTATCCACCTATGCTGTATAACATTTGTACGGCGAAGTCAAAATTCTTGAAGCCTCCTTTTAAATTAACTGCACCGCGAACATCAGGAATTGTTGATTTACCATTATAATACAAGGTTGCTTGAGAGTATGTTTTGGTTGTACTAGTTAATAATGTACCTTTTTTGGCTGGATTATCAGCATAAAACTGATCTAGATTTGTTACTTGCTCGCCAGTGTTAAATGTTTTATTACCATTTAAATCATCGTAGTAAACATTCCACGTACTTCTACCGTCAGTAGGGTCAACACCTGCAAAATCTCTAATGTAGTAATCGAATATAGAGTGCCCTTGAGACCAACCAAAATTACCTTGAACATCAATTAATTTAGGATTTCCAGTTGATGGGTCGATAGGCATTTTGGTAATCGTATTTTTATAATGCTCGCCATTAATACCTAAATCAATATAGAAATCTTTCTTCTTAACAATATGAGCTGTTAAATCAAACTCAATACCACTGTTTCTTAATTGACCATCATTAACAGTAATTAGTGCAAAACCATTAGAAATACCTACACGTCTTTGGAAAATTAAATTATCAGTATTCTTAATGTAGTAATCAATGCTACCATCTAAGAAAGTACCAAGTTTAAATTCTGCACCTACTTGGAACATTCTTGAAGTTTCCCAAGTTAAATCTGCGTTACCTGGCACTGGAATACCAAAAGAAGGTGTATTGTTTAAGTTGCCAATGGAAATACTAGAATAACCAGGATAGAAACCTACACCTTCCTGATCACCTAGAATCCCATAGCTCGCTTTTAATTTCAAGTAAGGTAGAGTTTTTGAGTTTGCAAGGAAGTCTAATTTAGATAAAACGACACCTGCACCTATTGAACCGAAAGTTCCCCAAGCATTACCCTTAATAAATCTTGAACTACCGTCTCGACGTGCAGTACCTGACAAGTAGTAAGTAGCATCATAGTCATAATTTATTTGTGCAAAATAACTTTCTAATTTATTAGTGTTGCTGTAAGAATTTGCTGTTGGATTTTTAACGATTGCATTGGCTAGGTCAAGATTATTGTTTTCTACTAAGTTAAAGCCAGATGCGCTAGCAGTAGAATATCTATAGTCAGTAGCCTCATGTGCCGCTAAAGCTTCAATATTATTTAAACCAAAACGTTTTGTATAACGCAACATATTCAATAAATTGAGATTTAGCAACTCGTCACGTTGTTGGAAAATAGAACCATTTTGCGATGCCGCAGAACCATAAAATTTATTATTTCTAGTCCAGAAAGTTTGTCCATAAAACTGAACACCAAGCCTATTTTCAAGTGTTAAATTTTTGGAAAATTTGATATTTGCAGATGCATTAGCGGTAAGTTCATTTTTAGTATTAGTAGCAGTATTATAGTTTGCATCAGCAATAGCATTGGTTAATGAACCAAACTTACGACCTGTAGCACCATAATCGTATTGGAAACCACCAAAAATTGGGTCAGCAACTTTTGCGCCAGCAGCATCTCTTAAAAATAATGGATAAATGGAAGGTATATTATCTACAAACCAGAATACACTATTAGAACTTGATCCTTGTCCGTTATTATTAGCTTTACTTTGAGAAAAGTTAGCATTAAGAACAGTGCTTAACCATGGCTTAACTTCATGATTAATATTGATACGACCATTTAATCTGCGGAAGTCTGTTTTAATAGAATAACCAATGTCATCTAAATAACCGAAAGATGTAAAATAGTTTGTTTTTGCATCACCACCACCAAATTGAACATTCACTTCAGATCTTGCAGAAGGTTGAAAAGCAAAATCTTGCCATCTTTCTGGATCATATTTACGAGTTACACCACTTTTTACTGTTCTAGTTGTAGGATCAATTAAGTCACCACCAGTAGTAACATTCCAAATGTTATTATTTAC
>JAAFHG010000031.1 GCA_013297585.1 Chitinophagales bacterium | reverse complement strand
ATACAGCACATTTATTTCTGTGCCCTTGGCAATGCTAGTGTATAATTTCTCAGTGCCTACAGTTGTACCTGTAGTACCAAAACTATGTTGCTGATAGTATATAGAATCTCTGTACGAATAGAACAGTGTATCATTTTTCCAAGTTACAGCCGAGTAATAGGTATTTCTATATGGCACCACTGTGCTCGTCCAGTTGTTGTACTTTGGTCTGCTAATAGTAAGGCTTATTGGGTATTCATATTTGCTTACAGGATTGTAAAAACCACCCACAGCAGCAATGGTATCTTTGCTTACTATTTCAATATCTGTAATGCGCAACAAAGAGGTTGATGGTGCATAGATGACTTCTTTTCTTACAGACCAACTTGCACCATCATATTGTGCTTTGTACATACCAGTAATTACAGGCGATACCGTGCTATCATAATCAACACCAATATAAGCAACAACTTTACCACTATCGCTTACAATTTCTATGTCGTTTACATCTACATCTTGACCTGTAGAGGTTGCATAGCATAACAATTGATTCCAAGTATTGCCTGTATCTACACTGCAAAATACTCCACCACGTTTATTATTTTCAGGGTTTTTATAACCTGCTAATACAATATTTGGATAATCTGCACTAACCGCTAAACTTGTTACCTGCACATTCGATGGAAAATTATAAGGTGCATTTTCAGCGGTAAAAACTCTCGTCCAATTACTACCAAAATCTTTGGTGCGATATACACGTACATTACCTACAAATGCTTGCTTGCCATTATTACCAATCATTTCGCAAGAATAATATGGCGAGCCATCACCATTTGGAAACATTGGGCTGCTCCAGGTTTTAGTGCCAGATTTATAATTGTACACATAACGTATACCCGCTTTACTAGCTAGCCAGCCTGTATCTTGCTGTGTACGCATATCAAAGTCGTTAACTTGCACGGCTTCAATACCATTATCAACTTCAGTTAAAATAGAGCCGCTGTTTCTTGTCCAGCCAAGCCCTTGATCGGTAGTAAGCAATGCTGTACCACCACTAAGTGCTGTACCTAGTGTTACAATGCTACCATCATTAGAGTGTGTTTCTAAAGATGTATTACCAAAATTTGCCCATGATGCTGCTACACCTTTTGCATTACTATATGCTGACCCAAAATACACATAATAGTTGCTGGCGGTATTAGCATAAAAATCAATATTAGGGCCAGATGTACCTGCAATACTGGTATTTACAACCGTCCAAACAGTAGCTGTGGTACTTTTATACGCCATGTATTTATTGGTATTGTCAGAACCGCCAATAAACAACGTACCATCTGGTGCTATGGCCGCGCATTTCCAAAAAACACCTGTGCTTAACGTGCTTAAATCATCGTGGGTTAAAGTCTTTGTAGGAAACACATCATCAACATTACTTACTAAGGTTAATGATGGATCTGTACCTTCTTTAAAAATAACAATTGAGTCAGTGTTAAGGTAACTGATTTTATCTTTTGCAGGCAATACAGCCGATGTATTGTAGTTAGCAATATTAGCAAAATTGGTAGCCTTACCACTTGCATCTAAATCGCTGGCAGCAAGCATATCGTTTGGTGTGCCACCATTAATACGTAAGTAAAAAAACAGACGGTTACTTTTAATAGCAATATCGTTTAAGCTGGTATCTACACCAAAAGTTCTAAATACAGCCACCGCTGATGTGGTGCTATTTGCAGTGTACACTTTACCATTAGTGATGAAATATAGTAAGCCACTTGCACTATGAGCCGCAATTTTATTAATACCACTACCATAAGCAGCAGCAGCATCTAAGCCTGGCACTTTAGCAAAGGCTGTAATTGTAGCATTTGATGTACTGTTTACTTTAGCCTTAGCATAAAAGGCAGTATTGGCACTTTCGGTAGTAATGTAAATATGAAAACTGTCGGCTGTACCAACAATAGATGTTTTAGCTATGGCATTAATTCTGCCGCCGTAAATATTTTCTACATTGGTTACTATTACTTGTGCTTGCGTTGCAAAAGCAAGTAATAAAAGCATAAGTAATGAGGTTAATTTTAGGGTTGAATTTTGTTTCATATCTAGCTTCGTTTGTGACTGTAAAATTAAACAGCCAAAATAAGCCGATAGTCACCCAAAAGGATGATTTTTTAAGGCTACATAACTACGCTGCGATAAAAGATGAAAAGCGAACAGAACCTTGCAGTGAGTGACACAACAGGCGCTGAAAAGTATTACTACTGCTGGTAACAAAACATTTTACCAAGACCTTACTTTGGCAATGGCAGCGGTGCGAGAAGGCACATCTAGCTTTAGATAAATGTTAGCGATGTGCGTTTTAATAGTATTGACAGATACAAACATGGCATTAGCCATCTGTTGATTGGTTTGCCCTTCGTAAATGGCTTGAAGTACTGCAAATTCTCTATCGGTAAGTGGATGGCGTAGCTTTTTATTGATGTTTGTGAGCGACAGTTTGGGCTGCGATTGTGTTTGCTTTTGTGCATGGTTGTACAGAGCAATTTCTAAACCTGCCAATACATCTTTTTCGTCAAATGGCTTTACAATATAGCCTGCTGGATTGGATTTTTTGGCTCGGTCTAGCGTATGTCTATCTGCATGAGAAGTAAGAAAAATAAAAGGTATTTGGTATTGTTGATGAATAATTTCAGCGATATAAATACCGTCTTTTTCATCGTCTAAATTAATGTCTAGCAATACAGCATCGGGCGTGTTATGTTGTAGTTGGTGTAAGGCTTCATCAACAGTAAATGCAATACCAGAAACTTCGTAATTAATATCGGTTAACACTTGCTCAATATCTACTGCTATCAAGGGTTCGTCTTCTACAATAAGTATACGTATTTGGCTCATAAACAGTGGTGTTTAAGCTATTAATTTATACTTGTTGATGATGATTTTTATCTGCGTGCCTTGCTGACTTTGTACCAATAATTCACCTTTCATTTTTTGTACAAACGATTTGATTAATTGGTAGCCAAGCGAGGCAGAAACATTATTGTAATTCCAGTCAACAGGCATGCCTTTACCATTATCTTTTACTTCAAGTAATAGTTGATTACTGCTTTGTACAAGACTGATTTCAATTAATCCTTTTTCTGTTTCGGTGAAAGCGTATTTTAATGCATTGCTTATTAATTCGTTTACAATTAAGCCGATAGGTATTACAGTATCTACATCCAATTGAATATTCTGAATGTCGGTAGATAAAGCTATTGCATCTTTATTGATATTGTAAGAATTAAACAAACTTTGGGTTAATAGCTCAATGTAGTTTTTTACATCAACACCAGTAAGGTTATCATCTTGATATAAATTTTGATGCAGCAATGCCATACTTTTTACTCTATCTCTACCTTCTTTTATAGCTGCTAATGCAGTAGCATCGCTAATTGTACGGCTTTGTAAATTAAGTAAGCTACTCACTATTTGTAAGTTATTTTTTACTCGATGATGAATCTCTTTTAACAGAACTTCTTTATCTGCAAGTGACTTTGAAATAATGGCATTCTTTTCTTCTAGTAAGCTAGCTGCTTTTTGTTTATTGTAAAAAAGCAAAAAAACACTTGCTGCAACAATGCTTACAATTATAAAACCAAGTATAAATAGCAGTTTGGTTCTTTGGTTATCTTTTATGGTTAAGCCCTTTACCTGATTATCTTTTTGCAAAAGCGACAGCTGCTGTGCGGCCGCTTTATTTTGAGATTGTGATAATAATAAAGATTGTTCTCTTTCTTTTAATGATAAATCTTTGAGTTCACTGTTTTTACTTAGCAACGCTATCTCTTGCTGCCTTTGTAAGTCTTGTATCTTAGCCAGTTGTAAAGATTGTATTTGACTTTTAATCTGTAAGTCTTTTAGCTCGCTATTCTTGTTAAGCAGTGCTATTTCCTGCTCCTTTTGTTCTAAATTATATCTTGCATTCAGCTCATCTATATTCTGTGCCATTGTTTGGTTTAACATAGAATCGCTGTATAGTTTGTACAATTTATATTGCGCTAGTGCAATAGGATATTTGTTTGAGTTTTCTGCTGCCACATATAAAAGCCTATGAATCTCTGCTAAGGCTTCGTATCTATCGCCAGGATATTTTAATTCTAAACATTCGGTTAATTTGTCTAAGGCTTTGCCGTATTGCTTTACGCCTACAAAAGCTTCACCCAAGCTCAATTGCATTAAAGGATAAACATCTGCAACAGACCTTGTTCTTGGATTATTGTGTAGTTCACTAAGTAGCACAAGCGCTTCTTCATATTTACCTTGCGAATTCAAGCACATGGCAATATTGAGCTTACTTGATAACGCCGCAGGTTCAGCGCCTAAAGCAGTTGCAGTTTTATAAAGTTTTGAAAAAATAATGATAGCGCTATCGTACTCTTTTTTGTTTTTGTGCAATACACCAATATTATTCAGGGTATTAAAAACGCCTTTATTGTCGCCTATTTCTTCTTTAAGCTTTAATGATTGTTTGTAATAACTAATTGTTTTTTCGTAGTCTTTTTTTACTCTATAAATAAGGCCAATATTATTGTAAGTATTTGCAAGTGCCTTTTTGTTACCTGTTGCTTTTCTAATAGTCAATGCTTTAATATGGTAGGCTAGGCTGCTATCTAATTTGCCCTGAAAATAAAATGAAATTGCTAGATTATTGAAGATGCTTCCTAAAAAGCTAGAGTCTTTTATTTCTTTATTTACTTGTAATGCTTTTTGAAAATATTGGTAAGATGTTTTGTAGTCTTTTAAATAATCGTGGCTTTGTGCAATAGCATCATACACTTTTTGGCGTAAAAATTTATTATTAATACGTTCTGCTATTTCTTTCCCCTGAAAACCGTAAACGAGTGCCTCTTTCGGATTATCTTCTGCAAGTTCAAAACACAGTTGCGCAAGAGCGAAAGCTTTTACACTATCATTCGTTGCAGTTTGCAACATCAACTTGTAAGTTTTTACGTTTTGTGCATAGGTTACACTTGCAAAACAAAAAAACAATGATAGTATGACAAACACCCTAGTATTCATATAGCAATAAAATACTTAGTTTTTTAAGAGAGTGGGCTCATTCTTTTGGGTGAATTTCGTGTTTTTTAAACAAAAAAGCCGCTATTCTTTTTAAGAACAGTGACTTCAAATGCATTCAAAAACACTTAACTTACAATGCCTTGAATTTCTAACAAAAATTTGTACGGCCCAAACAGTGACTCTGGTGAACTTTGCAGTGTGTCTTGAATATACTGCATCAAAAAAATTAGCAAGTCAATCATAAAGTATATTTTATATAAATTTACAGTGTTATTTCAATTCTACAAATTTATTTCTCGATGCTAATTAATTCTACATCAAAAATTAAAGTAGAACCTGGCGCTATTGATGGGCCTGCTTGTTGGTCACCATAAGCTAATTCTGAAGGAATGTATAATTTCCATTTGCTACCTACAGTCATTAATTGTAGGGCTTCTGTCCAGCCTTTAATTACGCCAGAAACTGGAAATACAATCGGCTCGCCTCTATCTACAGAGCTGTCAAATATTTCGCCTTTAATTAAAGTACCATGATAATGGCATTTTACTTTATCGCCTAATTTTGGTTTAGTAGTATCTGTACCAGTTTTTACCACTTGATATTGCAAGCCGCTAGGTAGCGTTACTACACCTGCACGTTTAGCATTTGCATCTAAAAATTTCTTGCCAGCAGCTTTAGCTACACTTGATTTTGCTGACTGTGCCTTCTGCTGATAAGTACCTATGCAAGCATCTAAACCTTCTTCTACAATCAATAGTTTATTGCCTTTAAACACATCGTTCATTGCTTTTTGAAATATCGCTTGGTTGATACCATCAAAACCCTGTGCTTTAATATTTTGAGCAATACGAGCACCTAATGCATAGCTAGCACTATCTGCATTATTTTTAAAAGGATTTACTACTGCTTTAGTAACCGGTTTAGCAGCTACAGTGGGTTTAGTAACCGGCTTTTTTACTTGTGCATTTACATTAAAGGCAGCAACTGTTAATGTAATAATAAGTGCAATTTTTTTCATTGTAATTGTTCTATGTGTTTTTTTAATAATTGACTAATTTGTTAATGGCAGTATGCACTTTCTCAAAGCCAAATGTAGCAAGTGTTTCGTCCATCATGGCTTTAATTTCTTTGGTACATAAATTACCTATCGAGCCTTCGTGTGTGTGATTCACTTCGGTAGAATATTCAAATTTACCTGCTTCAATACCACGACCAATTTGCTTATATGCATCTCTAAATGGTACACCTTGTAATACTAGTTTATTTACTTCTTCTACACTAAATATGTATTGATATTTTGCATCTGCTACAATGTTTTGCTTAACAGTGATGTTGCTAAGCATCAATGTGGCCATTGCAATACAATCTTTCAAGGTTTTAAATGCAGGAAATAAATGTTCTTTTAGTAATTGTAAATCACGGTGATAACCACTTGGCAAGTTGGTTGTCATCATTGTAATCTCATTTGGCAAAGCCTTAATGCGGTTACAATGGCTGCGAATTAGTTCAAAAACATCAGGGTTTTTCTTGTGTGGCATAATGCTACTACCCGTTGTTAACTCAGTAGGAAAAGACACAAAATCGAAATTTTGATTTAAGTATAAACACATATCCATACTTAATCTTGCCAATGTATCGGCCACATTTGCCAATGCTTGTGCCGTTATGCGTTCTGCTTTACCACGACCCATTTGCGCGTACACAACATTATAATTCAGGTTTTCAAAACCTAACAATTGCGCCGTTAATGTTCTATTAATTGGAAAAGATGAACCGTAACCAGCCGCAGAACCTAATGGATTTTTATTAACTATTTTGTAAGCTGACTGCAGCGTAATTACATCATCAACTAAGCCCTCGGCATAAGCACCAAACCATAAGCCAAACGATGATGGCATGGCTAGTTGTAAGTGCGTATAACCAGGTAATAAATCGTTTTTAAAAGCCTCACTTTGATTTTGTAGTAATTCAAAAAATGGCACAATAGTATTTACCAATGTTTCTATTTCGCTGCGCAAAAACAGTTTCAAATCGACTAGAACTTGGTCATTTCTACTTCTTGCAGAGTGAATTTTTTTGCCCACTTCACCCAATTTTTCAGTTAATAAAAACTCTATTTGCGAATGAACGTCTTCTACGCCTTCTTGTATCTTGAAGCTTGAATCTTGAGTGCTTGGATAAATTGATTGTAATTCTTTAACCAAAATATTTTTCTCTTCAACGGTTAACAAACCAATGGTAGCAAGCATTTCAGCGTGTGCAATATTACCAAGCACATCGTAAGGCGCCAGCAATAAATCCATTTCACGGTCTTTGCCCACAGTAAATGTTTCTACTTCTTGTAACGAGGCTATATCTTTTTGCCAGAGTTTCATAATTCTTTATTTATCCATCAGTTTTTTAAGTGTTGCCGCACTTGGCAATATGCCTTTAAATTGTTTAGGCACGTCGCTACTGGTTTTATAAGTTGCAACGCCCATCGGTTTTGTAAAATCCCTGAAAGAAAACTCAACCACCTTATTATTTTTTTCTTTGCACAAAATAATGCCAATTGAGGGTTGTTCATGTGGCTGTTTTACATATTCATCCAAAGCCGATAAATAGAAATTCATTTTGCCCATGTATTCGGGTTTAAACTTTCCTTTCTTTAATTCAAATGCTACAAGACATTGCAGCTTTCGATTAAAAAATAATAGGTCTATAAAATATTCTTCATCCTCAACTTTTACACGATATTGATTGCCCATAAATGCAAAGTCAGTGCCTATTGAAAGAATGAATTTTTTAATGTTTCGCACCAATTCATTTTCAATTAATCGTTCATCTGCTTCATCACCATCCTCAATATTTATAAAATCGAGCAAATATTCGTCCTTAAAAGATTTTAGAGCTTTTTCCCTTGCAATATTATTGACAATGGCCACCGAAAAATTGTTGGGCAATCTGCCTTTTGTTAGGTGTAATTGGCTTTTAATATGGTTACGTAAAGTTGCAACCGACCATTGATTGGTTACAATTTCTTGAATGTAATACACCAATACTTCTAATCTGGTAGTAGTAGAAATTACTTCGTAATGGTGGCTGAAGCCTACTGAAAAAAAGTTTTCAGCAAATTGGTTCGATGCTATCGAACCAATTTCAGGTGACAACTCGCTAGCAATTTCAAATTGGTTCGATGCTATCGAACCAATTACTAAATGTGGCTCCCATACATCATAAAATACACGCATTTTTTTGATGTTTGATGCAGAAAAACCACGCAAGCCAGGCAGCTCTTTCTGTAATGCCTCGGATAAATGTTCCAATGATTTTGCCCCCCATTTTTCCTGTTTTGCCTTTTGGCTAATCAGCTTGCCAATGGTTAAATACAATACCAACATTTCTTTGTTTACCAGCACAGCAGCTTTGTACCTGCTTTTAAGAATAGCAGATTTTAATTGTGTGATAATTTGTGAGTATGGTTGTAGTTCTTTGGGCATTTTATAATGTAATAAACAATAGTTTAGTATAACTATTTCTATCTAATTATTTGGTTCAACAACTTAATATAAGTCGCTACACCGTCTTCAATTTCGGCTATGTAAATATATTCGTCCGCTGTGTGGCTTCTTGCACTATCACCGGGACCCATTTTCAATGTTGCAAATGGCATCAACGCTTTATCGCTTGTTGTAGGCGAGCCATAATAACCTTTACCCAAAGCAATTCCTGCTTTTACCAAAGGATGATCTAAAGCGATAGACGTTGATTTCATTCTGGTAGTACGTGGCTTAAACTGACTTTTTAAATTGCCCTTTAACTCTTCCAAAATTTCTTCGAAGGTGTACAATTCATTAACTCGTACATCTATCACAAACTTACATTGCGATGGCACCACGTTGTGCTGCTTGTTTTCGGTTTCTATAACCGTAACGGTTAATCTCGATTCTCCAAGCAAGTCACTTACTTTTTCAAATTGGTAGTTGCGTATCCAGTTTATATCGTCAATAGCTTTATATAATGCATTTTCGCCTTCATTTCTTGCAGCGTGGCCAGCACGACCATTTGCAGTACAATCAATTACCATTAACCCACGTTCTGCTACAGCCATTTCTAATTTTGTTGGCTCGCCCACAATACCAAAATTGATATTTCCTAAATATGGCAATACCAGTTCAATACCGTTTACACCGCTAATTTCTTCTTCTGCACTAGCCGCAAATACAACATTGTACAATAAGTTTTCTTCGTGGTAAAAATGCAAGAAAGTAGCAATTAAACTTACCAAACAACCACCAGCATCGTTGCTACCTAAGCCAAATATTTTACCATCCTTTTCTAACGGAAAAAATGGATCTATTGTATAGCCTTTATTGGGTTTCACAGTATCGTGGTGCGAGTTCAATAAAATGCTTTCTTTGGCAATATCGTAATGCTTGTTTTTAGCATAAATATTATTGCCAACTCTTGAAAAAGGAATACCATGTTCTTGAAAGAAACTACACAATATTTCTGCGGTATCGTTTTCTTCTTTACTAAAAGATGGCGTTGCAATTAACTGTTTTAATAGACTAATAGCATCTGCTGTAATACTTGTCATTGTTGTATTTGAAGGTAATGAATATATTTTTTATGCATTAACAATAGCGGTACCGCTATTTCCATTAATGAGTTGTTGTAATTCTTCTGCTTTGCCAATAATTACTTTGCTTACACCACTGTTAATAGCTGCAAAAGCATTGTCTAATTTAGGTATCATACCAGCAAAAATCAGTTGCTTTTCTTTTAATTCTTGGTAATAAGTTGGTGTTAAAGTTGCAACTACGGATGCTTCATCATTTACATCTAGCAACACACCACTTTTTTCAAAACTATATATCAGTTCTACATCGTAAACATTGCTTAATGCCTTAGCCGTTTCTTGTGCAATCGTATCAGCATTTGTATTTAACAAAAGGCCATTGCCATCATGTGTAATTGGTGCAAGTACTACAGCTATTTGCTGCGCTAATAAACTTTGCAACAAACCAGTATTTACCGCATCTACATCACCAACAAAACCATAATCAATACCCCCACCTAAAGCGGAGTTAGAACCTCTTTTATGAGATTTTATAGTATTGCCATCTGCACCAGATAATCCTAGAGCATTACAGCCATTCGACTGTAATTGGGCAACTATATTTTTATTAATTAAACCAGCATACACCATGGTTACAATCTTCAAGGTTTCAGCATCTGTAATTCTTCTACCATCAACCATTTGTTGCTCTATACCTAATTGTGCAGCCATTTTAGTAGCTAATTTACCGCCACCATGCACTAAAAGCCCCCTGCTCCTAAAGGGGTGAGAAGAAGCACCAAAAATTTGAGCAAAGTCCTTTAGAAAGGATGACAGTTTTTGCTCATCATCTATAATATTGCCGCCAATTTTTATAACGTAAAGTTTCTCTTTTTCCATTTAAATAGAATTAGTTATTCCCCTTTAGGGGCAAGGGGTAAACGCTTCAATATTTCTGATAATACTGCTTGTGCAGCCCAAACTCTGTTACCTGCTTCTTGCGTTACTAAACTATTAGGCCCATCCAATATTTCGTCGCTTAATTCTACATTACGTCTTACTGGTAAGCAATGCATTACTTTGGCATTATTGGTCAATGCTAATTTTTCATTAGTCATCATCCATTTAGGATCATTTTCATACACTTTACCATAATCGTTATAAGTGCTCCAGTTTTTCACATACACGTAATCTGCATCTTTTAATGCTTCGTCTTGATTATGAGTAATGGTTGCACCTGCGGTAAATTTTTCAGCTAGTTCATAATCTTCAGGATGGGTGATTACAAAATCTACCTCACCCCAAGCGGTCATCCATTCTGCAAAGCTATTTGCTACACACTGAGGCAAAGCCTTTACGTGCGGTGCCCAAGTCAATACAACTTTAGGACGTTTTTTAGATGCATTACTGTTCAAATCTTCTTGAATAGTAACTACATCGGTTAAGCTTTGTAGTGGGTGCAATGTGGCACTCTCTAAGCTTACTACAGGTACACCTGCATATTTAATAAACTGACTAATGTACATTTCGCTGTAGTCATCTTCTCTGTTTTGCAAGCCAGGAAACGTTCTAATGGCAAGAATATCAAAGTATTTACCCATAATAGGTGCAGCATCTTTTATGTGCTCAACGGTGTTACCACTCATGATGGCGCCTTCTTCAAATTCTAATGCCCAACCTTCTTTATCTACATTAAACACAATGGCTTCCATACCAAGATTTTTGGCTGCAACTTGTGTACTTAATCTGGTACGTAAGCTTGGGTTTAAAAATAATAAGCCAATACGTTTATCGGCGCCTAACGCTTTATCTACCATTGGATTGGCTTTGTATGCCAATGCTTTTTCTACAATACTATTGATGTCTGTTACATCTTTAACCGATATAAATTGTTTCATATCCTATACCCAAATGGGCTATTGTTATATTAATTACAAAATATGTATAGCACTTTTCAAGTTGCCAAATATAACAATCCTGTATGTTTTAGCTTTTAAAAAGAAATCTGTTCAATTATTTAACAAAGCTTACCTGCTGCCATTACTATAAAAAACAAGCCACCCCTATTACAGAGATGGCTGTTCTACTTACTAATCCGTATACCGAAATTGTTTATACTTCTTCTTTTATTACAATACCGCCACTCACATTTTCTGAAATCTTAGCTCTAATTTTTGCTTCAATTTCATTGGCTAATTCAGGATTATCTCTCATTAGGTTTTTAACTGCCTCACGACCTTGACCTAGTTTATTGCTATCGTAACTGAACCAGCTACCACTTTTGTTTACAATGCCAAGTTCTACACCCATATCAATAATTTCACCCACTTTACTAATGCCTTCGCCAAAAATAATATCGAACTCAGCAGCCCTAAATGGAGGCGCTACTTTGTTTTTTACCACTTTTACTTTTACGTGATTACCAATTGCTTCGTCACCATCTTTAATTTGCGCAGAACGTCTAATATCTAAACGCACAGACGCATAGAATTTTAAAGCGTTACCACCAGTTGTAGTTTCTGGGTTACCAAACATAACACCAATTTTTTCACGCAGCTGATTAATGAAAATACAAATAGTATTGGTTTTATTAATGGTTGCAGTCAGCTTACGTAAGGCTTGGCTCATTAAACGTGCATGTAAGCCCATTTTACTATCGCCCATTTCACCTTCAAGTTCACTTTTAGGTACCAATGCAGCCACAGAATCAATAACTACCACATCTAAAGCGCCAGATAGTATTAAACGATCAGCAATTTCTAATGCTTGCTCACCATAATCTGGCTGAGAGATTAATAAACTATCTACATCTACACCTAGTTTTTGTGCATAGGCACTATCAAATGCGTGTTCAGCATCTATAATTGCACACATACCACCAGCTTTTTGTGCCTCGGCAATAATATGTGTTGCAAGAGTTGTTTTACCACTACTTTCAGGGCCATAAATTTCTACTATTCTACCTCTAGGAATACCGCCTACACCTAACGCAGCATCTAAGCCTATTGAACCAGTAGAAACTACCTCCATTGGTTCTCTACTTTTCTCATTCATCATCATCACACTACCCTTACCATAGTCTTTGTCTATTTTATCCATTGTAAGCTTCAAGGCTTTCAACTTTTCTACATTGCTCATTGGTCGTAAATTTTATCTATCAAATGTAATAATGGAACAAAAGTAATAGAATTTAGTTATTAACACTAATTATTTTAGCATTTTTTTGCTAAATTTTTGTGTTGGCTCTTTTTTGCCCATAAATGTATCTACTGCTGCCAACCTACACCCGATTGCAACGGAAAGCCCACAGGCTGAGGCACGAAGCCGAGGACTTGCAGTGCAAAGCGGGATAAATGCTGAGATTTAACCTACTGCTTGTGTTCAATAACTAAATAAAAACGCCGCAATAGCGGCGTTTTTATTTAGTTATAATTTATCGTAGAGTGCTCTTAGTTTTTGACGGGTCATTATCTGCTCCCAATTTTTGCCAAGTGCGTTTTCCCAAAGTGGTTTCATGCCCAGGCTTACGTTTATCATGGCATCAAACTGCTCGTCTGACAAATCTTTACAAATACCTTCTGGTATATGAATATTGTTTTCAGCCACCATTTGTTTAAACTCAGCTACACCTTTAGGATAATATTCTTCAATATGGTTCATTACAATACAGTTACCAATACCATGTTTAGTGCCTAATAAATAACTTAAACCATAGCTAACTGCATGAGCCACACCTACTTGTGAGTAAGCAATACTCATACCACCTGCATAAGAAGCCATCATTAATTTGTCGTCATGCTCGTCTGTCCATGTTTTGTTGCCTAAGAAAATATCTTGGCAAAGTTGCAATGCTTTTTCGCCGTAGCTTTTACTAAACTCATTAATAAAATTACCTTCTAGGCTTTCTATGCAATGAATATAACAATCCATACCAGTATAAAAACGTTGATTGGCTGGTGCATCTTTGGTTAATTCTGGGTCTAATACAATTTGGTCAAATGGTGTAAAATCGCTATTCATACCAAGCTTGCGTGTAGGGCCAGTAAGCACCGTAGTTCTTGAAACTTCTGCACCAGTACCGCTTAAAGTAGGAATACCAGCTTTGTACACACCTGGAAATTTCACCAAATCCCAACCTTGATAATCGGCACTAGAACCAGGATTGGTCATCATTAAGCTTACTGCTTTTGCCAAATCCATGGTGCTACCACCACCAATACCAATGATGCCGCTTACGGTACCAAATTCAGCTTTTAGCTGTTGCGCCAATGCGTCTACCTGTGTGGTTTTTGGCTCATAAGTAACATCAACAAATATTATTTTATCCTTACCACGCAATGGTATGCGATTGGATAAAGCTTTGCCTTCAAAAAAATGGTCAACAAAGAAAATCATTGGCGCATCACCTTTGCGCTGTGGCGCTAATATTTCGTCTAACTGATTAAAGCTACCTCTACCGTACACCACGTAGCTTACCATCTTAAAATTTCTAAACTGCATATCCTTTATTTATTACACGAAATTGAGAGAATTACATGAATTACACGAATTGAATTTATCTAACACGAATTAAAAGCAATTGCAAGAATTACATGAATCATTGAAAGCTTACTCAAATTACATGAGCAATAAAACTATTTACGTTTAACAGTGCTCTGCCAAACGCTGTTCATTTTCCAAAAGTCTACACGCTGAAAAGTAGTAGCCCCACCGTTGCTATATAGTTCTATTCCATTGTAATTTTCATCAGGAAATAATTGCACGGTAAACACAGCAGAGCCGTCATTTACATATACTTCTACAATGCTTTTATCATAAAAAATATGTAGTTGTAGCTTACCATTTACTAATGGCACTTTGGCTTTGCAAATAGCAAGACTATCGAAATTTTTATTGAAAGATGCAGTGCCAACATTAGTTCTATCAGTAAAAAGTGTTTGCGTAGCAGCATTGTAACCAATGGTAAAATAGTGACCATTACCAACCGCTATTTTAACACCAGTTTCGCCACTTGAAGGTTTTATTACACAATCCATTTCAAACACTTGACTTTTGATAGGTAATGCATAATTACTAACCACTTTAATATTATTAAAATTAGATTTTGTACCACGCAGTGAAGCCATATTGTTAACAGGTTGTTGTACCAATTGCCATTGATTGTTCACTTTTTTTACTGATAATTTGCGAGGTAATGCCATTGCGCCTTTCCAAGGTGTGGTCGGTATATCATTGGCATAAAACCAATTGTTTACCCAACCAATGGCTATGGGCTGTTTATTGGGTGTTGTATGGTAAGCAACAGCAGCATAATATTCAGTACCATAATCTTGCTTAAAAATAGTGTTGGTAGGATTTTCATTTATAAAATTTACACCATTAAATTCTCCTACAAAATATTGCATGGTGGCATTTTGAGACGTAAATAATACCCATTTATAGCTACCACGTTTGCCCTCAACAGGCACTTGCATTAGATCTGGACATTCCCACACACCACTGGTATCACCTATTGGCCCAAACGTGCTTATTTGCTGCCATTGTTGCAAATTTTTAGATGCAAAAAAGCCCACTTGGTGTTCATTAGGAAAAGATAAACCCATGATCCATTGTTGTTTAGGCTGGTACCAAAATACATTAGGATCTCTAAAATCTTTCTTATGATAATCTAATATAGGATTGCCTTTAAACTTGGTCCATGTAAGGCCTTTATCATTACTAAAAGCAAGGTTTTGTGTTTGTAATGTTTCCGTATGGCCAGTATAAATAGCCACTAACGGTTGTGCACCATTTACCGAAAAACCAGACGTATTTTTTGCATCAAGTACTGCCGAACCTGAAAAAGCCATAATGCCGTTTTCTTCTTTAATAGCTATGGGTAAATGCTGCCAATGCAGTAAATCTTTACTAGTAGCATGGCCCCATGTCATGTGGCCCCAAACATTACCAAAAGGGTTTGACTGGTAAAACAAATGGTACACACCATTTGCATATACCAAACCATTGGGGTCATTAATCCAATTTTGTGGTGTGGTAAAGTGGTATTGTGGTCGGTAAGTTTCTTGGTATAATTTGCTTTGTGCAAATGCTTGTGTGGTAAGGCATAGCAAGGCTAATACATACTTCATAGTGCAAGATTGAGTTGTAACAAATTTGCTAGAAAATATGCTAACTACTTGCAAAGCCCATGCTGCAACCGCTTGAAGTGTACAAGAACTTTAAGTGCTTTTATGTGTACACAATACCTTTCGCTTCTAAAACTTGCTGTATGTTATCTTACCCCGTACGAATTGCATTAATTGCAGCCCTTGGTGGCTTTTTATTTGGCTTTGAGACTGCCGTAATTTCTGGTGCAGAAAAAACCATTCAACAGTTGTGGACCTTGAATAGTTTTTGGCAAGGCTTTACCGTAGCTGCAAGCTTAATAGGTACTGTACTAGGCTCGCTAATAACTGGTTTTCCAGCACAAAAGTATGGTCGTAAAAAAGTACTTATTGTTATCGCCATTATGTATTTGCTATCGGCCATAGGTTGTGCTTCTAGCAGTATTTGGCTATTGTTTATAACGTTTCGTTTTATAGGTGGTGTTGCTGTGGGTGCTTCTAGTGTGGTAGGGCCTATGTATATTTCAGAAATTTCACCAGCGCACTTACGAGGCCGTTTGGCGGGTTCGTTTCAGTTAAATATTGTAGCAGGTATTTTTGTAGCTTACCTTACTAACTTTTTGTTTGCAGGTATTGGTGACGATGCTTGGCGTTGGATGCTTGGTGTAATGGTAGTACCTGCTGGTTTATTTGCCATACTAGTGCGTACCATACCAGAAAGCCCACGCTGGTTAATATTAAACCATAGAGATGCTGAAGCCATACCAACTATGCAAAAAATAGGTGAAAGCAATGTGCAACAAGCTATTGAAGATATTAAAAACTCTGTGGGGCAACATACCGAACAGTTGTTTCAAAAGAAATATGCTAAGCCCATTTTGTTTGCAGTAATACTTGCTATGTTCAACCAACTAAGTGGCATTAACGCCGTTATTTACTACGCACCACGCATTTTTGAAATGGCTGGTTTTGATAAAGCGCAAGCTTATTTACAGCCAGTTTATATTGGCGCAGCCAACTTGTGTTTTACACTTTTAGCTATGAACTTTATTGACCGCTTTGGTAGAAAAACCTTGCTCATTATAGGTTCTGTAGGTATGATTGTGTTCTTAGGTTTAACTGCTTTTGCATTTAGTGGTGGCACAGCAAGCAGCAGCGTAATTGTGTATTTAATTGGTTTTATTGCCTTTTTTGCCTTTTCGCAAGGGGCTGTTATTTGGGTATTTATTTCAGAAATTTTCCCAAATTCTGTGCGCTCACAAGGCGGTAGCCTAGGCAGCTTTACCCATTGGATTATGGCAGCCATTATTTCGTGGAGCTTTCCAGTAATTGTAGAAGGTAGTGCTAATGGTGGTTACTATTCGTTTATATTTTACAGCGTTA
>JAAFHG010000467.1:1234-3167 GCA_013297585.1 Chitinophagales bacterium | reverse complement strand
AAACAGTATTTAATATTTATTTCCTTCAGGTCATTAAAAAACAAAACCGTCAGTTCGAAAGCTATCAAAATTAACCTTGTAAATATCAGCCAAAGCACTTGATTTTTTGTTTTACCTGAACCTATATGATACCATTGCCACTGAAAAACAGCAGAAAACCCTATTATCAGGCCCAAGTATATAAATAATATTTTTTCGTCGTTTTTGCTTTCTAAAAAAATTACTATTGTTGCAATTATTAGAAAAATAACTTGATAAATTACCACACCTAAAATTAATTTTTTTATTTTAAAAATATCTAACCTTTTTATAGTTCTTGGAGTTACTACTGGAAATGAATAATTTGCGAATATAGCAGCGATTTGTGCTACCAAAAAACCTTTTGATAATGCTTCCGCCGCAGAAAAATCTATAACCAGCATAGCTGGCAAAAGTATTATCATAGCTATCAGATTTAAAATATTTCCAAAACTATAACCAATAACAGGGTATTGGTCTAAATTATAATTTATTTTAAATTTTATTTTTCGTAGCATTAAATTTTTATTTCTTAAATAACTATAAATATTGATTTACAATTATTGCTCCATGCTAACATTAATGCTATATCCGTTTAACTTTAATAAAGATACTCTTTTAGCTTCATTTAAGTCCGCAACAATCATTTCTATACACATTTCTTGCACAGTTATTTCAGGAACCCAACCTAATTTTGCTTTAGCTTTTGAAGGATCGCCTAGTAAGGTCTCTACCTCTGTAGGTCTAAAGTATCTAGGATCAATTTTTACAACTGTATCACCCACTTTTAAAGCGGGGGCATTACTACCCTCTATCTTTTCAACAATTGCAATTTCATCCGCACCCTCGCACTCGAAGCGTAAAACAATCCCTAATTCAGCAGCACTCCAAATAATAAACTGGCGCACACTGTACTGTACGCCAGTTGCTATTACAAAGTCCTCGGGCTGTTCCTGCTGTAGCATCATCCACTGCATGCGCACATAGTCTTTAGCATGACCCCAGTCGCGAAGTGCGTCTAGGTTACCCATGTAAAGGCATTTATCTAAGCCCTGGGCGATATTGGCTAAACCACGTGTTATTTTTCGCGTAACAAAAGTTTCGCCTCGGCGCGGGCTTTCGTGATTAAATAGTATGCCATTACAGGCATACATGCCGTAGGCCTCACGGTAGTTCACCACGATCCAATAAGCGTATAGCTTGGCTACGGCGTATGGGCTACGCGGGTAAAAAGGTGTAGTTTCTTTTTGTGGTGTTTCTTGCACTAAGCCATAGAGCTCGCTGGTACTGGCTTGATAAAAACGTGTCTTTTTTTCTAGGCCTAGTATGCGAATTGCTTCTAGTATGCGAAGCGTGCCTAGTGCATCAACATCGGCGGTGTATTCAGGGGATTCAAAGCTAACCGCAACATGGCTCATAGCACCTAAGTTGTAAATCTCGTCTGGCTGGGTTTCTTGAATAATGCGAACTAAGTTGCTTGTGTCTGATAAATCGCCGTAATGCAGTTTGAACCGAGCGTTATCTATGTGTGGATCTTGATAGATATGGTCTACGCGCTGCGTGTTGAACAAGCTGCCACGGCGCTTGATGCCGTGCACTGTGTAGCCTTTTTCTAGCAACAGCTCGGCTAAATATGAGCCGTCTTGGCCAGTAACACCCGTGATGAGCGCCACTTTAGCGGGCGCAGCTTGGTTTTGTAAAATTGTCTGAGTCATTGTGTATTAATTACGATTGTTGTTTTTTATAAAGTCTTGATAGGCAAGCTCTAAACCCTGCTCAAGCGCGACCTTTGGCTGCCACCCTAATGAGTTAAGTTTGGCGCTCTCCATCAGCTTGCGGGGTGTGCCGTCTGGCTTGCTTTTGTCAAACTCTATATTACCTGTATAGCCGACCGTTTTTGCGATTGATTGAGCCA
>JAAFHG010000467.1:0-1224 GCA_013297585.1 Chitinophagales bacterium | reverse complement strand
GGCTGTGTTTGGCTATCGTAAATTGATTGGTCTAAATTCATTAGGTGAACGCTGGCAGCTGCCATATCGTCTACGTAGAGAAACTCTCTTTTGGGTGTTCCTGTGCCCCAAATTGTTACACTAGCTGCGCTACTTAATTTTGACTCGTGAAAGCGCCTAATTAACGCAGGTATTACGTGCGAGTTATCAGGGTGATAGTTGTCACCAGGGCCATAAAGGTTAGCTGGCATGATGCTGCGGTAATCTACCCCGTGGCTAGCGCCATATTGGCGGTTGTAGCTTTCACACAGCTTAATCCCTGCGATTTTGGCTATTGCATAGGGCTCATTGGTTGATTCTAGTGTGCCTGTGAGTAGAGCATCTTCGCGCATGGGCTGGGTCACATTGCGCGGATAAATACAACTAGAACCCAAAAACAATAGCTTCTTTACACCACTATTAAATGCAGCGTCGATAACGTTAGCCTGCATCATTAAATTGTCATAAATAAACTCTGCAGGATAGGTATTATTAGCGTGTATTCCGCCAACCTTAGCGGCGGCTAGATAAACTTGATCAGGTTTTTCTGCAGCAAAAAAGGCCTGCACTGCAACTTGATTTTTTAAATCCAACTCTGCGTGGGTGCGCTGCACGATGTTTGTATCGCCCTGTGAACGTAAAGTGCGCACGATGGCAGCGCCGACCATACCGCGGTGACCTGCAACGTATATTTTAGGTAAATCACTCATTTAATTTGTTCTTTAATATTTACACGACCGTAGGTATCTTCAAATCGCACAATATCATCCTCGCCTAAATAGCTGCCCGACTGCACCTCAATGATCTCAAGCGGTATTGACCCTGGGTTCACTAGCCGATGTACCTCACCCAGCGGAATATAGGTCGACTGGTTTTCTGTGAGCGTTAGCACTTTATCACCGTTAGTAATCTCAGCGGTACCAGTGACCACGATCCAGTGCTCGGCGCGGTGGTGGTGCTTTTGTAGACTAAGGCTGCCTTTAGGCTTGACTTGTATGCGTTTAACTTTAAAGCGGCCGCCTTCGTCGATGCTATCGTACCAGCCCCAAGGGCGGTGGACCTTACGGTGTAGGGTGTGCTCTTCGCGCTTGTGTTCAGCCAACTTGTTGACTATATTTTTTACATTTTGGCAGCTGTCTTTATGTGCCACCATAACTGCATCTGCGGTTTCGATGACTACTAAATCTTTTACGCCCACTAAGCTGA
>JAAFHG010000300.1 GCA_013297585.1 Chitinophagales bacterium | reverse complement strand
GTGTTATTATTGCTTTTGCCCTTATATCTTGTTTGTATAAAAAGTTGTAACTCTTGCTGTATAAAATTGATAAATGCATCTGAGTGGCCAGATGTTTTGTTTCTATTTTTATCAGCAATTACTGTGGTTGGGTAAGTAAAATCTCTTCTGCGGTCTACATTGGCAATGCCTACCACAATGCTTTTAGGTACACGGTTTATCCAAGAAAAATTATTAAACTGGTACAAGCCTACCACATGTATAAAGTCTTCATCTGCCGAGCCATCTAGTAAATACACTACGGGATATTTAGTAGTATCATTGGCTTGATAACCTTCTGGTAAGTAAATATTTAGCGTTCTTGTTTCGCCTAATACTTTCGATGCAAGGCTATCTATCACACCAAGTGTAAAAGGCTTGGTAGACATTTGCGCATGGGCACTACAAATACTTAAATATATAATTATAAATAATAATACATTCTTCATTGCTGTTGTTGTTTGTGGGTAAATATACCCAGCATTATTAAGCCTTGTCTATTTTTAACGAGGTCATAGTAAGCGAGCCGCCCAAAGCTTTGTCGTTAAACAATTGTACTTTTTCGTTTGGTGCTTGCAAAGCAAGCGTGTATAGCAGTGGCAAATAATGGTCAGGCGAAGGAATGGCTAAATCAAAAGCCTTGCCTTGTGCTTTATAATTAATCAGTTTATCGTGTGTGCCTTCGGTAATGTATTGCTTCATTTTGGTGCTTGCTTCTATTGCCCAATCGTAACCAAAACCAGGTGTACCCAATTGGTTCCAAGCTACCATGCGTAGGTTGTGTACTAAATTACCACTGCCAATAATGAGTACGCCTTTATTACGCAATGCTGCTAGTTCTTTTGCTAGCTCGTAATGGTATTGTGGCGGCTTGGTATAATCAAGACTCATCTGAATAACAGGTACATCGGCCGCAGGATATAAATGTTTTACAACGCTCCAGCAACCATGGTCTAGCCCCCAAGTATCTGTTAAGCCAACATTTGTTTTAGTAATTAATTGCTTGGTGGTAGCTGCTAATTCTGGGCTGCCAGGCGCAGGATATTGTACATCAAACAAAGCTTTAGGAAAACCACCAAAGTCGTGAATGGTTTGTGGCTTGGGCATAGCCGTTACAAATGTGCCACGTGTTTCCCAATGTGCTGAAATGCATAGTATGGCTTTTGGTTTTGTAATGCTTGCGCCAATATTTCTAAAACCTGTTACAAACTCATTCTCTTCTATGGCATTCATTGGGCTACCATGACCAAGAAATAGCACAGGCATGGTATCGGTTGTTGAAAAATTGCTAGTGATATTGCCTAAGGATTGTAAAGATGATGTTGCACCTGCCATAGTTGTAAGTGTTAGGTATTGCAAAAAGGTTTGCCTGCTCATTGCTTATTTGTATATGCAAATGTACTTAGTAGTAAAGAGCCAAATTCGCTAATTAAGGAAATGTTGTTTAATAGAAGAAAGTGATGCTATAAACTTATTCTTCAGGATGTTTTTCTTTATTCCTAAGAATTAACCAAGTAATGGTAAACGTGGGTATAATATCGGTATTAGGTATTAGCTCTTCAATAAAGTTAACAGTACCGCCCATAATACCAAGTTTACCACCAAAGGTGAAATAATACACCACAGCAGAAATAGGTGCAAATAACATATCGAAGCTTTCGCCTAAAATAGGCAGTAAATAAGTGGCTGCACCTAGCACATCCATCACAATACACAATACAAGCGATGGCTTACGAGACATATTATTATGGGGTATTTAAAGGGGTAAAGTGAAGGTTTTTTATTTATTTTCTACAATGCTTAAAGCACCAGAAGGACATTTGGCTACAGTAGCTACAATCTCCTCTGAAGTTGCATTTTCCATTTGTATCCAAGGTTGTGTTTGTGGCTTAAACACGCTATGTAAGTTTTTAACACATACACCAGAATGCTGGCACAAAGCAGCTTGCCAAAGAATGGTTATCTCACCATTGGTATATGCTTTTGTTACTTGATGTGGGTTCATAAGTATTATGCGGTTGTGTGAATAATAATCTTGTTTTCTAAAATTTTTGATACAGGGCACTTAGTTGCTATTAGTAATAAGCGTTCTTTTTGCTCATCGCTAATATTTGCGTCAAATGTGATGTCTCTGGTAATATTGGTAACAAGTTCGGCACTTGTGTCTTGTGTCATATTCAGTGTCACATTTATTTCAGGAATAATCCAGCCTTTTCTATCTATATACATTCTTAAGGTAGAAAGCGTACAGCCTGCTAGCGAAGCCAAAAGTATACTATAAGGATCTGGGCCTTTATCGCCACCAGATATGGTGGTTGGTTCATCCATTATTAAAATGCCATTGCGCCACACAATGGTACAATAATATTTGGTAATGCCAATGCTGCCTTTAATGGGCTCGCTCAATAAAGTAGCCATAACGTGTTATGTAATGAAAGTTGAAGTTAGTAATAAAATTGCGAAACAAAACAAGGGTTGCAGAAACGGCACTACCGCAGCACCTAGCTCAATATTTATTGAACAAGTGTTGCGGTAGGCAAGTGGTTTTTTCTGGATACATGGATGTAAGAATAGCTCAACTAGTTTTTTAGGAAATATTGGATTTTTTAAAATAAAACTATTCTTTACGATTTTTCATAGAATCATTGGTGTTTAGGATAGAGAAACTGTTTTTTAATTTTTAGGATTTTAAGATTGATTAAATGGGTTTTTCATAGAACATAGAATAATTAGGATTTGGATATTGGCTTATTACACCACAAAGATTCAACGATTTTAAGTGCTTATAGCTAGTAAAACAATGCGTCTTCGCCTACACATATACTTGCTTTTTGTAGTAGTACGTTTACTTTAAACCAACATGTTATTACAATAAATATTTTGATAAATACTACAAAACAGCCTTCCAAAGCTTGAGGCATTCGTTGCAATAAATATAATTAATATACGTATCGGATTTCTAATAGCGTAGTTATAATTTCTAATGCCTTTATAAATGTGTAAAACAAACAACTACATTTTTGATGTAACAGTGTGGCATAATGTAGTAGCAAGCCATCATTACTTACCCTAGCAATGCACAACGTGTTACTACAATCTTCTTTACAAAAGTTTATGATAACCCTAAAAATAAAGCCCTCGCAGATTACGAGGGCTTTAAGAATGATATAGTAATAGTGGTTGTTTATTAATCTACTGCATATTTCCACCAATCTGCTAGTGAGCTACAAGTGCCAAATTCTTTATCAATAGTGATGTAATAGTTTGGTAAATGCTCTTTAAACCATCCCTCAAGTACACCTTGCTTTTTCTCTTCTAAAGCTCTTGCTTGTATGCGGTTATAATCTTGCTTTAAGTTTTCTCTATGTGGCTCGGTACGGTTTTGTAGGTAAATGATTCGTACCATTTTAGTACCTCTTTCGTTAATATAAGCTTGCGGTTTAGAAATATCGCCCACTTTCAAATCTTTTAAAGCTACTACCATTTCTTTGTCAGGCAATTGGTCGATACTTAAAAATGTAGAACCGGTTCTGTCTTGCAAACGACCACCCGTAAACTTACTATTTTCATCTTCGCTATGGCGATTTACAGCTTCGCCAAAATCAAATCTTTTTTCGATTACTTGTCTGCGAATGGTGTCTAATTTATCAAGACTTGCTTGAATTTCATCCTCGGTTACTGGTGGTATTTTAAGTATGTGACGCACAATGGCATCATCGCCGCTACGGCTTACCATGTAAATAATATGGTAGCCAAATTTAGATTTAATAACAGGTGAAATTTGACCATCTTTTAATCTAAAAGTAGCAGCAGTAAAATCTTTATCAAAATCTTTACCTGTTCTGTTAAGTGATAATGTACCACCCTGCTGTTCAGTACCTTTATCGTCAGAGTTTGCTTTTGCTAGCTGCGCAAATGGTTTAATGCCGCTTTCTGCTTGACGCTTTAAATCGTACAATTGCTTAATTACGTACTCTTCAACTTCTTTGGTAGCTTTTGGCTGCAATACTACTTGACTTATTTCTACTTCACTTTCGTAGTAAGCAAGGCTATCAGTAGGAATTTTATTGTAGTACGTTTTTACTTCTGTGGGTGTAATTTTTACAGCATCTAATATTTTAGAACGCATTTGGTCGGCCAATTTGCGTTCTTTAAAACTTAGTCTAAAATCTTCTTTGATTTGATAAATAGTTTTGCCCGCAATTTCTTCCAATGCATCTTTTGAACCGTACATACCTATAAACTGACGAATTTGTAAATCCAAACCAGCTTCAATTTCATCTTCAGTTACAGGTAGCGAATCTTTTTCTGCTTGCAGTACCAATGCTTTTTGAATTAATTGGCCTTCTAAAAAAGCACATTCAGGGTTTGCGGGTAATTGCGCCTCTGCACCTTGACGCTTGTAATCGGCAATCGCATTTAAAATGTCAGATTTTAAGATAATTTTATCGCCTACTTGTGCAATAATTTTATCTGCCACCACCTTTTTAGGCTGCGCAAAAACCGACAAAGCGACTACTGTAAAAGAAAACAATAAAACAATTTGCTTCATAAATAACACTTCTATTGCGCCAAAAATAAGGCTTTGTACACCGCTAAAGCTGCAAGATGTAAGGTTTTTAACAAACTGTTGTAGTGCAAAAGTATTTTACGCATCCTTTTATCACTTATGCAACCTTATTTTTAGGGCATTTTATTTATCTTTCAAGTATGAAAAATTACGCAATTGCGCTGTTGTTATTAGTTAGTATGGCATCATTCGCTCAAGAAACAGCCAAACCTTTTTGGCTTGCAAAAACAACTGGCAAATTGCCTGCACTAAGCTATGGCCTTGGCGACGACAGGCTTGGTGGTGCTAAAATGGGCTATTTAGATACCAATGTACTGTTAAAAATTATCGATTCTACACAGTCTATGTTTTTGGTGCAGCTATCTAAAAATCACTCAGCTTATATAGCCAAAGAGTTTGTAGTTGCAGATACTGTTACCAAATTGAAACCTTATTACTTAACCGATAGTTGGTATGTAAAAGGTACCGATAGTTGCTACGATATTGCGTCTATTAGCATTGGTGAGCATTTGCCTTACAAAAGCTGGATGGAAATTGCGCCAAG
>JAAFHG010000521.1 GCA_013297585.1 Chitinophagales bacterium | reverse complement strand
ATTTCAAGATTGCCACAAACTAAAAACTGGTAAATTAAACTTAAAAACATTAAAAATGAAAAAAATACATTTAATGCTATGTTTGGGTGTTTTGGGATTGTTATCTAGTTGTACTAAAGATAACGATGACCTTAGCTTTTTAGAAACAGCCACCGCACCCAAAAACATCTCGGCATTGGTAACCACAAGCCAAGACAATACAGGCACCGTTACATTTTTACCAAAAGGCGAAGGCGTAACACACTATGAAATTTATTTTGGTGATGGCACCGCATTGCCTACTGTTGTAAAAGCAGGCGAAACGACTAATCACGTTTATGCACAAGGAACTTACCAAGCCAAAATTGTAGGCATTACCCTAAACGGGCAAAAAACCGAAGTAACGCAAGAAGTTGTAGTGTCTTTTAAAGCACCTGAAAACCTAGTTGTAGTGATTGAAAACGATGTTGCCATATCAAAAAAAGTAACCGTTAAAGCCACTGCCGATAATGCAACTTCGTATGATGTATATTTTGGCGAAGCTGGTAAAACAGACCCCGTTTCGGGAAATATAGGTACTAATGTGTCTTATACTTATCAAGCAGCAGGCGATTATACTATAAAAGTAGTAGCAAAAAGTGCTTCAAGCAAAACAGTAGAATATACAAAAGTTTTTACTGTTACCCTTGTTAATAAACCAAGTACTGCAGCATCAACGCCTCCTAATAGACAAGCTACTGACGTGATTTCTATTTATGGTTCAAAATATACAACTGTAGCAGGAACCAACTATTTTCCAGATTGGGGACAAGCATCACAAGGCAGTAGTTGGGCCGAATTTGATTTGAATGGCGATAAAATGTTGAACTATATAAAATTGAGTTACCAGGGAATCGAGTTGGCTAGCGGTACTACTATCGATGTATCGGTAATGCAATTTATCCACATGGATGTTTGGACTAGCGATGCCCAAAAAATAAATACTTTCTTGATTAGTAAAACCAATGGAGAAAAAGCTGTTATAAAAGATTTAACCGCAGGGGCTTGGACAAGTCTTGACATTCCAATATCGGCATTTACAAGCCAAGGTATGACCGTTGCCGATATTTTTCAATTAAAATTTGAAGGAACGCCTTCGGCAAAAGCAACAGTATTTATAGATAATATTTATTTCTATAAAACACCATCGGTATCAGAATCTATTGCCATGCCACTAGATTTTGAATCTAGCACCCTAACTTACAATTGGGTAGGTTTTGGAGGTTCAACTTCCGCTCAAGTAATTGACAATCCTAATAAAACAGGCATCAATACTTCTAATAAAGTGGTGAGCATAGAAAAAACAGCTGGTGCACCAACATGGGCAGGCGCATCTCTCGCCTTAACAGCGCCTATCGACCTCACAAAAGGAACAAAAATAAAGGTAGCGGTTTGGTCGCCAAAAGTAGGCGCAAAAATATTGTTTAAAACCGAAGATACAACTTCGCCAAAGGATGGCAATAATAATCCAACAGTATTTATTGAAAAATCAATTCTAACCACGGTAGCCAATGCTTGGGAAGTTTTAACTTTTGACCTTACAACTTTTCCTAACTATAACGCTTCAACTTCATACAGAAATGTAATTTTATTCCCTGATTTTGATGTTAATGGAACAGGCACAACCTATTATTTTGACAATATTGTACAAACAAATTAAAATTAAATATTAACCCAAATTAAATAACTATTAAAAATCAAATCATGAAAAAATTAAAATTAATGGCAGGGATGCTTGCTTTGACATTCGCTATTGGATGTTCAAAAAATGACACTCCTGACACTACAGAAATTGTACCAAAAAACATCTCGGCTACTGCTAAAATCGAACAAGATAATAGCGGAAAAGTAACACTAACCCCAACAGGAGAAGGTGCAACATCTTATCAAATTTATTTTGGCGACGGCACTGTTGAACCTGTTGTTGTAAACAGCGGAAGTAGTACCTCACACGTGTACAGAGAAGGAACCTATCAAGTAAAAATTGTTGGTAAAAATGCAGCAGGAAAAACAGCAGAAGGGAGCATCAATTTAGTAGTTGAATTTTCTGCGCCAACTGATTTGGCAACAACTATCACATTAGGCAAACTATCCGCAACCGTAAAAGCTACTGCTACACTAGAAACAACTTTTGACGTGTATTTTGGAGATAATAGCCCAGCCGTTTCGTTGATGGAGGGTGCTGAAGCTGTTCATACCTATGCTGCAGAAGGAACTTATACAATAAGAGTAGTTGCCAAAAATGGAGGTACTAAAACAATTGAAAAATCAACCGAAGTAGTAATTAGCAAATTAATCGCTGCACCAGTGCCAACTGTTGCCGCAGACAAAGTAATCTCTTTGTTTAGTGATACTTATACCAATCCAACCATAAACTGGAGAACAGATTGGTCAAATGCCACGCTAAAAGACATTACCATTTCAGGAAATAATGCCAAAGAATACAGCGCATTAGATTTTGTGGGTATTGAGCCAGCTGCAACAATAGATGCGACCACTATGACACATTTTCATATAGATGTATATTCAGCTAATTTTACGAAATTTAAAATAAAATTAGTAGATTTTGGTGCAAATGGAATTTATCAATCAGCTCCTGGTGTAGCTAGTGATGATAAAGAGCATGAAATTATTTTTGATACACCTAAAAAAGAAGAATGGGTAAGTTTAGACATTCCATTAAGTGATTTTGCAGGTTTAACCACAAAAGGTCATATTGCACAAATTATTTTAGCTGCAGAGCCTACTGGTACAGCCAAAGTAATCGTTGATAATGTATATTTCTATAAA
>JAAFHG010000499.1 GCA_013297585.1 Chitinophagales bacterium | reverse complement strand
TTTAAAAATCCTCGATTTAAAGTGCCCTGTTTCGTAAATAGCTTGTTTTAGTACTACTTCTGAGTGCTGTATACCAATGCTATTCATGTAGCAGTAAACATCATTTTCGGTAACTGCAAATATTGGCGAGTAAATGCAAATACCAATGATTACTAGTAATATAATTTTCATGGGTAGCAATTGTTTGTTTATTAAATGTAGGCACTTTTGAAGATAGTTAAACTTGCATGTTATTAACTTGCTGTTTACCCACATCATGCTATTCTATTGGCGCAGAATTTTAATTACATTAATTGCATCTTCGCAGTTTATTTTTGCTTTATTCATGCAACAAAAAGTCTCACACCCAATTATTGCCCTTTTACGAAAAGACATTCTGCTAGAAACAAGGCAGCAGTACACTTTGTATGGCATTTTGCTTTACGTAATTTCTACCATATTTGTTATTTACCAATCTATGGGGCAGCCTGAAGATAAAGTTTGGGATGGCTTATTTTGGATTACACAGTTGTTTGTGTGTGTAAATGCAGTGGCCAAAAGTTTTTTACAAGACAATAAAGGCCGCTTATTGTATTTCTATACCATTGCAAGTGCTACAGATTTTATCATCAGTAAATTGTTGTTCAATTTATTGTTAATGGTAATTATGAGCTTACTAAGCTTAGCCATGTTTACCCTGTTATTGGGTAATCCACTTACCAATTATTTGCAGTTTGTAGGCATTACCATTTTAGGTGGTGCAAGTATCAGTTTGGTCTTTACTTTTTTGGCTGCAATAGCTGGCAAAGCACAACAATCAGCTGCATTAATGGCCATTATGGGTTTTCCAATTATCATTCCTCAAATACTGTTGCTCATGAAAATTACTACTACCGCATTTAGCAGTGTGGTGCTAGAAGGGTGGTGGTTTTTAGTATTTTCTTTAATGGGTTTAGATGTATTAGTAGTAGGGCTTGCCGTTATTTTATTTCCATTTTTGTGGAAAGATTAAAGCTTATGCAATTGTTCTATAACTGCTACTAACGCTGCATTATCTACTGCTTGATAAATGATGTCATCTTTCTGAACATCAATCATAATATCATCTGTAGGTGTGTTAGCGGCATCAATTAGTGTTGTTATCATTGGTGCCAATGCTGCTTCTAATACTTTGTTTTCCAAAGCCTGTTTACAATAAAATAGGCCACAAGCATTGGTAAATTGGTAGCCACTAATTAGCGCAACAGCTTCTTTGCTTTTTAGCTGCAATGGCTGCCAACCTTGCTTATCTAAGGCTTCTTTTGCTGACATTAAATCGCCTTGGTAATACACATTACCCAAGCCAATTAAAGGTAAACTTAGTTGACTCAAAACGGCTGTATCATTAAAGTTACCATCGCTATATAGCGCAGGCAGCATATCGTTGTTATACATTTCCATTAGGCGCTTTACCGTTTCAATATCTATACCCGATTTGCCATAGCTTAAGCTTTTAATTTTTAGCATAAGCGTAAGCTTTACAATGGGTGTTGGTATTGGTTCGCCTTCGGCAAATACATTACTTGTAAGTAATTGTTGCTGAAAATTTGCTTGGTCACCTTGTGCAATTGCTTTGCCATAAGTAGCGTTGATGTTATTGAATAAAACACCATCTGCTATTTTTTTGTCTAAATAGTCTCTACAAAGTAGTATTTGTTCATGCGCATCAAAAGTGATAGAAACCAACTGATCATAATCTAGCAAATTGATAATTTGGTCAAAAAACAAAGATTTTCTATCTAGTGGTAGGTAATTATAACTCATCAAAAAGGCGATTTAGCACTAAAAATACAAGGTTTGCTGTATAATAAAATAGAGAAACTTGGTTTGCGAATAATTTTCCCCTTAAATTTGCCATCCAAAATAAATGACTCGGTAGCTCAGCTGGATAGAGCTACAGCCTTCTAAGCTGTAGGTCATTGGTTCGAATCCAATCCGGGTCACTTTTTTCAGGGATTGCAAATTTTGCAATCCTTTTTTTATGTTCTTACGTATAATATTAAAAAGGTTTTAAGGGGTATTTATTAAACAAGGAATTTAACGATTCCTATCGCATAAAAAACTATTGAATACCACTTTCAACCTTTAATTTTACGCAAAATTTATTACTATGAAGCTATTTGTAGCAGGCTTAACTGGCGATTTTGATGAAGCTGATTTAAAAGAAATGTTCGAGTTATATGGCGAAGTAAAATCATCTCAAATTATAATAGATAGAGCAACGGGTAAAAGTAAAGGCTTCGGTTTTGTAGATATGCTTAACGAAACAGAAGCTAGAGAAGCCATGCAATTGTTAGATGGTGTAGCAATGATGGGTAAAAAAATTGCAGTGAAAGAAGCAGAAGAACAACCAAGAAGAGCACCGGGTTCGTCTTATGGCAATAACGACCGTAGTGGCGGTGGCGGTTATGGTAACCGTGGCGGTAGTGGTGGTTATGGCAATAACGATAGAAGAAATGGTCCTCCACCAAGAAGAAATAATTACTAGTGAATATTAAAAAGCCCAATCTTACAAATGATTGGGCTTTTTTGTGCGTCATCTTTGATATTATCAGTTTAATTATTATATTGTATTTACGATTAGAAATATATACTGCTATTATTTTCTTTTTGCCACAAATAGCACTAATCTGCACAAATTATTCGAGCTTATTTGTGGTTAATTTCAATTTGCTACGCAAATTCCTTAAGTCATTTTTAACAGGCGCTTAGTAACATCGTACAAATTATTTTATCAAAAGCCCGCCACTCATCCAATACTTTAGCCACAGTAAATACACAATTTCTTTTCCCCTTATCTTCATTGCTCAAACCTAGTTTACGTATGAGTACATCTAAATGGCTGTTGTTATTATCAGCTTCAATTGTTGCAAATGCTTCGTTGGCACAGCAAAAGCAGTTTACC
>JAAFHG010000661.1 GCA_013297585.1 Chitinophagales bacterium | reverse complement strand
TAATATCTACTACAAAAAACAGTCCTACGACATTGATACCATGAGCAAGCATTTGTATCATAGCCCCCTGTAAGCCTACATGATTGAAAGCAAAAATCCCTGCAACCATTAAGCCCACATGCGAAAATGAAGAATAAGCTAACAAACGTTTAATATCTTTCTGTTGAATAGCGATGATAGCTCCATAAACCAATCCTATAATAGACAATGTCATTACAAGGGTTGAATTATCCCATACAGCAGTAGGCGTAGTGGGTAATAACCAACGAATGACACTATAAATACCCATTTTCAGCATAATGCCTGATAAAAGCATGGTAGCTGGAGTAGGAGAAATAGTGTAAGTATCTGGCTGCCAAGTATGAAAGGGGAAAATAGGCATTTTAATAGCAAAGGCAATAAATAAACCTATAAACACAATATATTGTGTGTCTTTTGATAAACCTAAAGCATAAAAAGCTTGTATTTCATCAGAATGACTACCAGGTGTTTGCATATACATATACACCAAAGCAATCAGCATGAGTAAACTGCCAAATACAGTATAAATGAAAAACTTAAATGTTACTCTGATACGATTTTCACCACCCCAAACAGCAGCTAGGAAATATACAGGAATCAATGCACCTTCCCAAAATAGATAATAAGCAAAAGCACCTTGAGCTGTAAATACCCCAACCAAGGAGGCTTGCATCAGGAGAATTAGACCATAAAATACATGGGGCTTCTCATATTTGGTTTCAAATGCCGAAAGTATAATGAATGGTACTAATAAAACTGTTAGAATTACAGGTAAAATGCCAATTCCATCGATTCCTAAATGAAAATTTATACCAGCAGAAGGTATCCATGCAAAATTGCTTTCAAATTGGAGTTTTCCCAATGGGTCAAATTTTGTGAGCAGATATATTCCAAAAACAAGTTCTAAACAGCTAAAAAGCAATGCAATACGTTTTGCCTGTTCATTACGAATAAAGAATACAATCAAACTCGCTATTAATGGAATGAGTACTAACCAGAGTGTCATAATTTAAAAATATATAGTATCCTAAAAGATTCTCAAAAACGATAATTATTTGTATATAAATAAGTTAAATGCTATCCAAATAACAGCACCTATTACAATTGCAAAAAGATATACGCCAATACTACCTGTTTGTAATTTTCTAAAAGCATTGCCCAAACCTTTTACGATTTGTCCAACACCTTCTACAACCAAATCCACAAAAACTTCAAACGATTCACCTAAAAACTTAGAGAAGGCTAAAATAGGCTTTACAAATACTGCATTGTAAAGTTCATCTACATAATATTTATTTGCCAATACCTTTCCGATACCTTGTTGCTCTGCTTCAGGCTTAGGAATGGTACGATTAGAAACAAATTTAACATAGGCAAAAATAATAGCAATAATAGCAACTACAACCGAAACACCCATCAACAAATACTCTGTACTATGTGATAAATGAGCATGATTAAACAATTGTGGATTGAGTTTCTGTGATGTAGCAAATAAAGGTGCCATAAATTTAGCTAACCAATTAGCATCTTTTGCAAAAACTTCTGGAATACCTATCAAACCACCACCAATTGAAAGAATAGCAAGAAGCATCAAAGGCAAGGTAATAGAAATAGGAGATTCGTGTAAATGATGACGTTGTTCTTCTGTCCCTCTGAATTCTCCTAAAAATGTTAAGAAAAATAATCTAAACATATAAAAGGATGTCATAGCGGAGCCTGCAACCCCCAAAACCCACAATACAGGGCTTTTTTGATATAAATGCATTAAAATTTCATCTTTAGAAAAGAAACCTGCAAATGGGGGAATACCCGAAATGGCTAAAGTAGCAACTAAAAATGTAATAAATGTAATAGGCATGTATTTTCGTAAACCACCCATATTTCTGATGTCTTGCTCATGATGTAGAGCATGAATTACGCTACCAGCACCCAAGAACAACAAGGCTTTGAAAAATGCGTGTGTAATCACATGGAACATACCAGAAGTATAAGAAGCTACTCCCAAAGCCATAAACATATAACCTAACTGACTCACAGTAGAATATGCCAATACTTTTTTAATATCATTTTGGAAAATACCAATAGAAGCTGCTAATAAGGCTGTTACCAAAGCTATTACTAAAACAATATCCAATGTAGCAGGAGC
>JAAFHG010000024.1 GCA_013297585.1 Chitinophagales bacterium | reverse complement strand
TCTCGAAAACTTCCAAAGCATCAGCATGCGTTTCACTAATTACCACACCTTTACCAGCAGCCAAACCATCTGCTTTTAATACAATGGGCAACGGATGATTGGCAATATATTCTTTCCCCTCGTTAAAATTATCTTTGGTAAATTCTGCATAGGCCGCCGTAGGAATATTATGCCTTTGCATAAACTTTTTAGAAAAAGCCTTACTACCTTCTAGTTGTGCCGCTGCTGCTGAAGGACCAACCACAAAACCTTTCCACACATCTTTTGCAGCTTCCATAAAATCATAAATGCCTCTTACCAGTGGTTCTTCTGGCCCAACCACCAATACATCTATTTTATTATCAATGCAAAAAGTTTTAATGGCTTCAAAATCTGTAATGCCAAGATTCACATTTACGCCAAATTCTTGCGTACCAGCATTACCTGGTGCTATAAATAATTGATTGCAATGGTGACTTTTAGAAATTTTCCATGCCATAGCATCTTCACGACCGCCATTGCCAAGTATTAAAATATTCATGATTTCAGGTTAGTTGGGTGCAAAAGTAAACCCTGCTTTTGAGAAGAAGTTTTGTTGTTAGAATTTTGTTTGAAATTAATTGCTATTTTGAGGCATTATTTTATAACCAACTCAAAATATTTTATGAGCGATTCTGTTGTGCAAAAGGGTCACCCGAAGGGGCTATATGTTTTATTTGCTACCGAAATGTGGGAGCGTTTTAACTACTATGGTATGCGTGCCATTTTAGTGTTATTTATGACAAAAGCATTATTGTTCGACAAAGCTTTTGCATCAAATTTATATGGTAGCTATACAGGCTTAGTGTACTTAACGCCATTACTTGGTGGCTATATTGCAGACAGATATTGGGGCAACCATCGCTCTATTATTACGGGTGGCTTGGTAATGGCTTTAGGCGAATTTGTATTGTTTTTCTGTAGTAGTTTTTATCAAAGTGCACCACAATGGTCATCTATTTTATTCTTTTCTGGTTTAGGTTTAATGATTGCTGGCAATGGATTTTTCAAACCAAATATCTCTTCATTAGTTGGTCAATTATACCCTGATAAAGACAATAGAAAAGATGCAGCTTATACTATTTTTTATATGGGTATTAATGTTGGTGGCGCTTTAGGCCCTTTTATTTGTGGTCTGGTTGGTGATACTGGTAATCCTGCAGATTTTAAATGGTCTTTCTTAGCAGGTGGTATTGGCATGCTATTAAGCGTTATTGTTCAACTAGCATTTCACCACAAATATGTTACTGGCCCAACTGGCAAGGTATTAGGTCTTGTACCAGAAAATGCGCCAAAAAACGCAACGAGCCCAATAGTTGTATTTGGTGGCTTAATCATTTTATCGGCCATTACTATTGCACTTATTTATATTGATGCGAAAGTATTTAACTACTTATTTTATTTGCTAATAGCTTGTATTTTATTAATTGCATTTATTGTATTTACCGATAAAAAACTATCCAGTGCTGAGAAAAGCAAAGTATCAGTAATCTTCATTGTATCGTTTTTTGTAATCTTCTTTTGGAGTGCTTTTGAACAAGCAGGCGCTTCATTAACCTTTTTTGCTGATGAACAAACAAATAGAAACCTTGGTTCTTATGTAGTTCCTGCAAGTTTCTTCTCTTCATTAAATTCAGTTTTTGTGGTAGCATTTGCACCGCTATTTGCTTGGCTTTGGCTTAAACTTGGTAAAAAAGAACCATCATCACCTACTAAAATGGCTATCGGTTTATTCTTGCTTGCATTGGGTTATTTATGGATTGCTTTTGGTGTAAACAATGTTGCACCAGGCATTAAAGTAAGCATGATTTGGTTAACAGGTATGTATGCATTGCACACTTGTGGCGAGTTGTGTTTATCACCAATTGGCATGTCTTTGGTAAACCAATTAGCACCATTAAAATTCGCCTCTTTGCTAATGGCAGTATGGTTTACAGCAAATGCGTTTGCCAATAAATTTGCTGGTGTATTAAGTGGTTTGTATCCTGATAAAACACCAACTTCTTTCCTTGGTATTTATCAAATGAACAACCTGTACGACTTCTTTATGCTTTTTGTGGTAATGGCAGGTGTGGCTTCATTAATACTTTTCTTACTAACTAAAAAATTACAAACAATGATGAAAGCCTAATTAGCTTTCACTTGATAAAACTAAAAAACGCCATTCGCAGCAGCGAATGGCGTTTTTTATTATTGAGATTACCCTAAAAATTAAAACATTTCTATAGCCCAAGTTCTTGTAAAAACTTCATCTTTACCTATCGCATTCATGCCTTCTTTTTCATCAAATTGACCAGTTGTAGCAACACTGTCTGCAATACCACACCAAGGCTCTATACATACAAAGTCAGCATTTTTAGCAGCCCAAATACCCATATAAGGAAAATCTGTATAACTGTAAGTTAAACCATGGCTGTTCGTTGTATTTAATATAGAAATAGCGGTTGATTTCAATTCTTTAAACACCAATGCATCTTTATAAAACAACGCTTTTGTTAGCGGTAATTTGTTGGTATTTTCTAATAAAGGCGTGGTATGTAATTCTACCAAGCCATCTGCTGCCAATGGATGAATACCTACATTTTCAGTTACATTAAACGCTAAATAATAATCGTTGTAAGCATCACCTTTTACCAATGGTACATTAAACGCAGGATGTGCACCCACTGAGAAATACAAGGTTTCTTCACTTGGGTTTTCTACAATATAACTTACCGAAAGCTTATTATTTTCGATGGTGTACTTAACAGAAAACTTAAAATCAAAAGGATATTGCTTTAATGTATATTCAGTTGCTTTTATTGAAAAAGTGGCAGTTGTATCAGTTTGGTCAGTTACATCAAATACCAATTCTCTTGTAAAACCATGTCGCCCCATTTCATACTCTTTTCCTTTGTAGGTGTAGCGGCCATCTTTTAAGCCCCCAACTATAGGAAACAATGTAGGGCTTTGTTTTGGCCAAAATTCAGGATTGCCATCCCATAAATATTCTAGACCCGTTTGTTTGTTGTAAATACTGTGCAACTCAGCACCTTTTGGTGTAATGGCTACGGTTAAAATGTCGTTAGTTAAAGTGATCATTTAATATGGATTTTTCCTTGGGTTTATTCGTGTATCAAACATGTTTACAATCTTTATAGTTTGACCATCAACTTTGTAGAATACACGGTTATGTTTGGTAATTAAAAGGCTTCTTGTATTTGTTTTTCTATTGGAAGGCTTGCCAATAAAGGGTTGATGAGATAAGGTTTCAAGTTTTGCTTTAAGTGTTTGGAAAAAATTGTCCATTACCTGTACTGACCATTCAGTTGCCAAATAAGTCGTCAATTTTCTCACCTTGTTTTCAAATCGTTTTGAGTACGCAATTCTGTAAGCCATGTATTCATATTTGTCAAAAATTCTTCATGGGTTATCACTTCACCTCTCTCAACTTCAGCTATCGATTCTTCTAAATCTACCAATTGTTCTGGCGTTAAATAATCTACAGGGTCTTTATCGTCATCTGCTTCTGCCACATCTTGTTGCAAAATATAAGTAGCAGCTTCTTCTCTTAATGCATTCAATACTTGCACATCATCAATGGCATCAATCATTTGATGCAACTGCTGTTTTATAGTATCGTTGCTTGCGTTCATAACAACTAAATTTATTAATCAATCTAATTATTGCAAATGAATGTACCACAATCATCACCATCATTTAAATCATTCAATCTGTGATATTATTCCCTTATTTCTTCTAATTTTTCATCCACACTATTGGCTATAAATCTCGCACTTATTTTACGTAAAGGATTTCTTCTTGCATCTGCATAGCCATTTCTACGTCTGTAAATATCTACGGCTTCAAACGTAGCAGCTAAAAATGAACTTGCATCGGCTTTGTCTTTTCCTGCAATGTCAAATGCGGTGCCGTGGTCAGGGCTAGTGCGTATGCCTTCTATACCAGCGGTAAAGTTCACGCCTTCACCATAAGCTAGCGATTTAAAAGGTATCAAACCTTGGTCGTGATACATGGCCAATACACCATCAAACTTCTCATGCAAACCTCTAGCAAAAAACGCATCTGCACTATAAGGCCCAAATACCATCATATGGTGCTTGGCATCTTTTATGGCAAATTTTATAATCGTTTCTTCCTCATTACCTATCAACCCTTCGTCACCCGCATGTGGATTTAAACCCAACACAGCAATCTTTGGCTTTTCTACACCAAAATCTTTCAGCAAACTGTTGTTCATCATTTTCAGTTTACTTACAATGGCTTCTTTGGTTATGTGCTTAGCTATTTCCGATACAGGCACATGTTCTGTTACCAAACCTACACGCATATTATCAGCCACCATAAACATCAATATATCATTGGCAGCAAACATTTCTTTTAGGTAAGGTGTATGGCCGCTATGCTTAAATTCTTCTGATTGTATATTTTTCTTATGAATTGGTGCAGTTACCAAAGCATGAATCTGCTTGTCTTTCAATGCTTGTGTAGCTTGTTGAAGCGATAACAATGCATACTTACCACCTATTTCGTTCAATGCACCAGGTGTTATCGCCACTTCTTCTTCCCAGCAGTTAAACACGTTTACTTGCTTGTGACTCAGTTTATTAAACTCTTTGGTTGAGTTGTAGCTAAAGTTAATTTCTGGCAATCCCTTTCTATAAAAATTAATGCTTTTATTACTTGCAAATACCACAGGTGTACACACATCCATAATGCGTGGATCGCCCAATGCTTTAATAATTAGTTCTATACCAATGCCGTTTAAATCGCCACAAGTAAACCCTACAATTGGCTTTTGCAATTCGTAATTCATACACAAAAAGTTAAAGTGTAAATGTAGGGAACTTTAAGGGTTTTGATAGTGGTGTTCTAGGTTTGGCCCACATAAGCGGTTTTATGTTACCAGCTGTGTACTACTATGTGGCATTTGTTGCGTCGCAGACCCGATAGCTATCGGGTGCAACGGTTAGATACTTTATTGGGCTTTTATTGTAGCGTAGATTTTTTCACGCAAAGGGGCAAAGAAGGCAAAGGACGCAACGGCTATTACACTGATGAAGAGCCGTTGTTGCGTCTTTGACCAACAACGAAGAATGTAAGCTGTTGGCATAAGTAACAACGGCGGCAAAAACTCAATAATGGACTGCTTAGCTTTAATCTAAGTAACCTATAGTTTGTAAAGCAGGTTTTATTTCACTTTTTCCTCCCTTGGTTTTTCATAAGTCCAGAATTCATCAATCCTTAAAGCGCCTAATAAAACACCTAATTTGCCAATAATAGTTTTGTCTTCTTTGAAATGCAGTTGGTAGTCGCTAGGAAACGATGACTCTGGTTTTGCAATTAAGATAAATCCACCATCATTTAATTCTACAGGTTTTGACAAATAGTCAAATTCACTAAAATGGTAACAATCGCTTACTATTATTACGACGTCTCTTAATCCTTCTTTTCTAGAAATTTTAAACATATAGTGTTCCTCTGTTGAAATATTTTCGATATGCAAAACGGCTTGATGAGTTTTCATTCTATCCAATACAAAAGGCATTATGGTTGGATGCAGGTCTTTTCCCATATTAAATGATTTTTAAGTAGTGATTTTGAGCCATGAATTCGACAAACTCTCTCAACTCATTTTGAGTGAATGTTGTTATATGTAAAGAAAGAGAAAACTCTTTTTTAAAATCACAACGAATCAAACTGAGTCTTCGAGTATATTCAGAAAGCTTAGGACTATTTTCAAATTGGATTTGTTGAACAATGTCGACATCATTTGTTTCTTTTAGATTTTTATCCAAAATGGATCCAATAATAGACAAACTAGACAAAATTTCAATTTTTGAAAAGGTAGAACTAAGCCAATCTACAATTTCGTTTAAATCACAATTTTGAGCAGCCTTCATATAGTATGTTCATTATATTTCTTGGAAATTGATGTTCCGAGTAATCAAAATTTACATCTTCACAATGTTTATCAAAAGCATATGAATGTGCAAGAAACCTTTCAAACTCATTTATAGCTATTTCGGGGATAATATTTCTATGTTCTCGAATAATGTCACAAATCATCGCATTATTAGGTAAAATAATTTCACGGCGAGACTTATACCATAAAGACAAATCCCATCTAAGTGGCGTTTTACTATTTGCACCAGAATTAGGTCCATAATTTCTAAATATATTTCCGTTTTCTTCAAAATATGGAAGTAGTGTCACGCAAAGCATATCAAAAGAAAATATTGGTGTAGCTTTTTCTAAAGTTGAAACATCGCTAAACTGGGCTTCTAGAAGTCCTTTAATAGCTACGATTTTGGGAAGCTCGTTTTGTTTATTTAATAAATAATAAATAGTCGAAAAATCCATAATTCCATTAACAGCATCAAATTCAAAATAGGGGTGTACAATTTTATTAAGAACTTCTTGACTATATTTTGGTTGTCTCCCAGTTAATATTAATATTTTCAGTTCTTTAAATCGCTTAAAATGCTCGTTTTTTAAATACCCTTCTAATGTGTCTTTTATTTTGGTAATACTTGATGTAGCTGTTATTTGAATTGATAAAGCGCCATTTTTATCCCGAAGATCTATGGCGTGATAGTTCTTTCCTTCTATATAGTTTACATTTTCAAGATCTACATTAAAAACCACATTTAAAATCCCTATTAAAACATTTTCCGCATGAATATTAATACTGAATTCGCTATTCTTATTAAGAATTTTCACGTGTTCGCTAAATCTTGATAGATACTTTGATATTAAGTATAATAGCTCTTGTTGCTTCATTTCAGTACTTTAAATCGAATTTAATCAAAATAAAAAATTTTCTAACAAACATCTTGAATATTTACAAGTCTTTGTTTTTAAATTAATTTGCATCCCCCACCAACCCAAAATATTTTCCAAAAAATCCTTCACAACTATACTATATATCAAAATATGCATTACATTAGCTTTAATAAAACTACATACTATGGCTACTACAAAAGTTGTTCGTGCTTATACTGCTGGTGGTGCAGATATGCTTACTGCCGCTGCTACCATTATTGGTCACGCCAAGGATAATAAAGCCGCTTTAAACGCTACAACTACAGCTGCATCTACCGCAAGCAAGCTGCACCAAAAGCCTAAACCATTCATCTATCTTTCTGTGTACCTAATAGTAATAGCACCCGTTCTTGTAGCAGCTATTTATACCCTTCTAGTTGTTGCAACTGCTCTATAGGATATTGGGCACTTGTAAATTTTGTAAATAGGATAAATAAATCGAATCTGTATATTTAAATTTTTATTAATATTTTAAATTAAATGATATGGTTCTTTCTAGCTTTTGCAAACAGGAAAAAAAGTTGATATAATGCATTTCCAGTTTTGGAAATAGGCACTGCTAATTTGTTCAATCCGTATCATCAGTGTTCGTATCATTATGCTAACATATCTTCTACATTTTTCTTAATGTTGGCAGCCATTTTATCCATTGGTAAATCGTTATCATCAGTACCAAATGGATCTTCAATTTCTTCTGCAATAATTTCTAAGCTTGCTAATACATAAAAGATAAATGCTACTACAGGTATGGTAATATAGCCTAGTGTAAATACAAAACCCAAGGGCATGGTGAGTGTATAAATAACGATGAATTTTTTTATGAAAGAACTGTACGAGTATGGTATAGGTGTGTTTTTTATCCGCTCACAAGCACCGCATATATCTAAGAAAGATTGAGTTTCAGCATTGAGATTAATGAGTTGTGCATCGGTTATTTTACCTTCTTTGTACAGCATATTTATTTTACTAGTAATAATAGATGCTACTTGATTGGGTACATGTTTGGTATGGTCAAAGCTTGGTATTTCTGGATGTTCAGTTTCATCTAAAGCAAGCTTGGTAATTTCTGAACGTAAATGCGCTTTTAATTCTAAAGCAAAACGTGGTATTAAGCGCTTGAAGAAATTACGGTTACGCTCATCATCGTGTGGTAAATAGCTATTGAGTTTTACAGATAAATTGCGACTGTTATTTACCAAAGCACCCCACAATTTTCGGCCTTCCCACCATCTGTCGTAAGCGGTATTGGTTCTAAAAACCAGTAGCATAGAAATGGCAAAGCCAAGTAGGCTGTGCATTTGCGTGATATTTTTAAAATGGCTATCTGTTGAGAGTTTAAAATATTCAATTTCTAAAAAAGCCACTAGCCAACTATATAAGCATGCAAAAATAATGAGCGGCAAAAGCTTACGAAACGTGTCTGCTTTATTGAAACGAAATAAACTTGCTGACCAATCTTTTGGGTTGTGATATATCATGTGGTAAAAATAATACCGATACCTTTATTAATTGGAATTATTGGACTATTTGAAACGACAGTTTGTTTTATTTGAACCTAGAAATCTTTTTAATCATTTAAATCTTGGTTCAGACTAATTTTTTCTTATTTTTATTCTCCTAAAATATTCTGATTAATAAATTTTATACGCTATGCTTAAATTAAATGTGATTGGTCATCTAGGTAAAGATGCTATAGTAAACAATGTTAACGGTAAGTCAGTCATCAATTTTTCGGTAGCACATTCAGAAAAAATAAGAGATGCACAGGGTAATCAAAACGATAAAACTGTTTGGGTAGAATGTGCTTATTGGACAGATAGAGTGGCTATTGCGCCTTACTTAAAAAAAGGTACGCAAGTGTATGCCGAAGGCAATGGCGATATAAGAACTTACACTACTAATGATGGTAGAACAGGCAGTAACTTAACTTTACGTGTATTAAATATTCAGTTGCTAGGCGGCAAAGCAGAAGGTGATAATAGCGGTGGTGGTAATTATAATAACAATAATAATTATCAGCAAGCTGTGCCACAACAGCCAAGCTATCAACAGCCAGCACCTCAGCAAAATTATCAGCCTCAACCTCAGCAAAACTATAATAGACCTTCTGCACCATCGGCTGCTGAACTAACAGAACCCTTAGATGATTTACCGTTCTAATTTTTCGTTCTCGCAGGTTGCGCAGATAAACGCAGATATTTTAATGAACAAGGATTTTATCTGTGAACCCCGATAGCTATCGGGGCTGCAAAATCTGTAGGATAATTTTATACTTTTTTGCAAACTATCTTTGACATGAAAATGGTTACTGAAAAGTGACCATTTTTGTTTACAAGTACCACCAAATCAACAATCATGGCTTTACAATTTACCAATGCGCTGATAGAAGATTTACCAATAATAGTAGACATTTACAACAGCACCATTGAAGGCAGAATGGTAACCGCAGATACAGAACCAGTAAGCGTTGAGAGTAAATTGGCATGGTTTCACGAACACAATCCTACTGCCAGACCATTATTTATGGTGCATGATGGCGACACTTTAATTGGTTGGATGAGCTACCAAGATTTTTACGGCAGACCCGCTTACAACGGTACAGCAGAAATAAGTATTTATATACATGAACAGCAACGAGGTACAGGCTATGGCAAACAAATATTGCAACATGCAATGGCTAATGCCGCAACTTATCAAATTCATACTTTGTTAGGGTTTATATTTTCGCATAATATACCAAGCCTTAAATTGTTTGAATCTTTAGGTTTTGAGCAATGGGCAAATTTAAAAAACATAGCAGTGCTAGATGGTATAGATAGAAGCTTAACCATTATGGGTAAACGATTAAATTAATATCACAAGCTTTTTGCTAAAAATAGTTATTGATGGAACAAACATTTTCTTTCCAGCATTTATACCAGTTTACCGAATCTGTTTTTATACAAATGGGCTGTAGTGCTATTGATGCAGCTACCGCCACCAATGCGTTATTGTCAGCCGATATTAGAGGTATTGATAGCCATGGTGTGGCACGCCTTAGTGGCTATGTGCGATTGTGGGAAGCAAAACGCATTAATGCAACACCTAACATTGGTATTGTACACGAAACGCCTTCTACCGCAGTAATAGATGGTGATGCAGGCTTGGGATTAGTAGTGGCACCTTATGCTATGCAAGTGGCTATAGATAAAGCTAAAAATGTAGGTACAGGCTGGGTGAGTGTTAAAAATAGTAACCACTTTGGTATTGCAGGTTATCATGCAATGATGGCTTTGCAACACGATATGATTGGTATGGCTATGACCAATGCAAGTGCTTTGGTAGCGCCAACGTTTAGCATAGAAAAAATGTTAGGCACAAACCCAGTTGCTGTGGCTATACCTGCTAATGAACAACCTGCTTTTGTGGCAGACTTTGCAACTACAACAGCAGCAAATGGTAAGTTAGAAATTTTGCAACGTAAAAATGCCGATACACCTGATGGTTGGGTGCAAGACAAAGATGGCAACACCACCAATGATGCCAATATTTTAAAAAAGCAAGGCGCTTTGCTGCCTTTGGGTAGCGATAGAGAACATGGTAGCCATAAAGGCTATGCATTGGGTAGTATTGTAGATATTTTTTCCGCGGTGCTTAGCGGCGCTAGTTATGGCCCTTGGGCGCCACCTTTTCCTGCATACATTGCTATGCCAGACAATCAACCGGGGCAAGGTTTGGGGCATTTTTTTGGTGCCATGCGTGTAGATGCATTTAGACCAGCAGACGAATTTAAAAGTCATATGGATAATTGGATTGGCAGATTTAGAAACGCAAAACCTGCACCGGGTTACAAGAAAGTATTAATTCCTGGCGATCCTGAACGTGAAATGACAGCAATAAGAATGGCTGAGGGCATTCCTTTATTGCAATCTGTAGTGGATGACTTAACACAAGTAGGGGCTAAGTTTGGTGTGACGTTATAATTTCACACAAAGGAACAGAGAAGACAAAGTACACTAAGGAATGTTTCTTTCGCTTTCATGAATAGTTAATTCATACACAAACTCTTTGTGTACATTGTATTCTTAGCGTTCTTTGCGTGAAACCTTTCTTAACAAATTAAAAGCATACTATTGGTGCTTGATACCTTTATTTTTGTAACACTTAAAAAATACTCATGGGCATAATTTTATTTATTGTAGGTATTATTGGTTGGCATGTAGGTATGTACGGCATGTTTAAAAAAGCGGGTTTAGAACCTTGGAAGGCTTTAGTACCATTTTACAATACTTGGTTAATTGTAGAAAAATGTGAGATAAAGAAATCATGGTTTTGGTTACAGTTAATTCCTATTGCGGGTCAGTTTATTACCATTTGGATTACTATTATTTGGGTAATGCATTTTAAACGCTTTAGTGTTTTGCATCATGCGTTAACGATATTTTTGCCCTTTATGTATTTCCCATACTTAGGTTTCTCTGATAAAGAAAAATGGGGCGGAAAAGAGATTTTAAAACTTTACAAAAAACCTGTAGAACGTGAATGGATAGATGCAGGTGTATTTGCTGTAGTAGCTGCAACCATCATTCGCTCATTTGTGTTTGAAGCTTATGTAATTCCTACTGGTAGTATGGAAAAAACATTGCGCATCAACGACTTTTTGTTTGTAAATAAAGTGGCTTATGGTCCACGCATACCACAAACACCATTAGCATTTCCATTTGTACATAATTTTTTACCTTTTTCGCAAACAAAGCCATCGTATTTAAAATGGATACAGATAGACTATAAGCGTTTACAAGGTTACACACCTATTAAGCGTAACGATGTGGTGGTGTTTAACTTTCCTGCTGGCGATACCATTATTAATGAAATAGGCTATGGTTCTGCTGTACCTTACTATGATGTATTGCGCCAATTATATAAAGGTAATCGTGATGCATTATTGGCCGAACATGAAATTATTGTTCACCCAATGGATAAAACCGATAACTACATAAAACGTTGTGTAGCCATTGCTGGCGAAACCATAGAAATAAAAGACGGTTTATTGTATGTAAATGGTGCTGCATCTCAACCTTATAAAGACGCACAAACCGATTATATTGTAAAAACAAACGGTACAGGCTTTACAGAAGAGTATTTGAAAAATGAATTAAACCTTTGGTTGAAAGAAGATGATAACTTGGAATTTTCTAAACTAAGCGACTCTACCTACATGCTAAATATGCGTGCAGAAGATGCTGAAAAAGTAAAAAAACTGCCTTTTGTTGCAAGCATTGTACGAGAAACAGTGAATCAAGAAACCTATCCTTACGACACTTTGCATCATTGGACAACTGACAATTTTGGTCCATTGTTGATACCTAAAAAAGGCACCGTTATTACATTAGAACCAAGCAATATCAACTTGTACAAACGTGCTATTGAAAACTACGAAGGCAATAAGCTAGAAATAGTGAACGATAAATACATTATTAATGGTAAAGAAACGACCACTTATACATTTAAGTACGATTACTATTGGATGATGGGCGACAACCGCCACCGCAGCCAAGATAGCCGCTATTGGGGCTTTGTACCAGAAACGCATGTGGTAGGTAAAGCATCGTTTATTTGGTTTAGCTGGGAAAATGGACCACGTTTCAGCCGCATTTTTAAGTTTATTAAGTAGTGAATGGCTCATTGGTCATGGGTCATAGTTAAGAGTTGGGAGTTAATTAGCACATTATCAAATTATCACATTAGGTATATGACATCAAGTTTTGAATACGAAGTTTACGATTCTATTAATGATTTAACGCCTGCAGATGCTGCTTTGCTACAGCAGGCGAAAGACGTAACTAAAGATGCCTATGCACCTTACTCACAATTTCATGTAGGGGCTGCTGCTATGCTTGCTAATGGTGAAGTGGTGCGTGGTACCAATCAAGAAAATGCGAGTTATCCTGTAGGTATTTGTTCAGAAAGAACCTTGCTATCTGTTGCGGCTACTTTGTACCCAAATATGCCAATAGATACCATGGCTATTACTTATGATAATAAAAATGGCAATAGCAATAAGCCAGCCTCACCTTGTGGTATTTGTAGACAATCATTGTCAGAATTTGAAACCCGTGTAAAGCAACCCATGCGCTTAATATTAAGTGGTTTAGAAGGCAAAGTATTTGTTATAGCAAAAGCTTCATTATTGTTGCCGCTAGGTTTTGGTGGTGATGATTTAAAATAGACTAATACGTATTTATATATTTTATGTATAATATGTAAAATGCGTTGGTAGGAGCGACATCAAATTAGTGGTGCCGCTTTCGTTTTTATTGAAACAAATCTGCTGCAATACCATCTGCCAATAATCTACCAGCATTTGTAAGGCGCAAATATTGGTCGCTTTGTACTATGTAGTTATCGTGTAAATGTGGCTGAGCTTCTTGCATTATAGCTGCAAGCGTTTTGTCGCCCCAAAATTGCTGTACTTTCTCTATCGATAAGCCTTCCATGGTTCTAAGGCTTGTCATAATGTATTCGTTTAATTGTTGTGTTGGGGTTAATAGTTCTACTTCAAAAGGTACTATTTGCTTCTCAATACTTGCCATGTACAAGGCATTGTTAGCGATATTCCATTGGCGGCTGCTACCATTAAACGAATGTGCAGATGGGCCGATACCTAAGTAGTTGTTGCCTTGCCAATAACTACTATTGTGCCTACTTCTGTGGCCAGACTTTGCAAAGTTTGAAATCTCGTAATGTTCAAAACCAGCAACTTGTAACCATTGCATGAGCAGTTCAAAATGTCTTGCTTGTTTCTCAGAATCTATATTAGCAATCTTTTCTAGCTGAATCATTTTGTCTAAAGCCGTTTTAGGCTCTACCGTAAGGGCATAGCACGATAGATGTGTTACACCCAAGTCGATGGCGGTTTGTACGTTTTGTTGCCATTGTTCATCGCTTAAAGTAGGCGTACCATAAATTAAATCTATGGTTAAATTGGTAAAGCCATATTGTTGCGCCAGTTGAATACAATTGGTAGCCTGTGTGGCTGAATGTGCTCGGTTCATCCAACGCAAATCATCCTCTACAAAAGATTGTACACCAATACTTAAACGATTGATGCCCATTTGCCGCCAGGCTAATAATCGCTCTTCGGTAATATCATCTGGGTTAGATTCTAGTGTAATTTCTGCACCATCATTTACCGTAAAAGTCGTTTTAATGGCTTGCAAAATGCGTTCTATTTGCGCAGCGGTACACAAGCTAGGCGTACCACCACCAAAGTATATGGTATCAATATTTTCTTGTAAATATGATTGTTGAAGCGCAACTTCTGCTACAATAGCATCTATCATTTGCGGTAGCAAACTATGTGTGGTAGAGAAATGAAAGTTGCAGTAATGGCAAGCTTTGCGGCAAAAAGGAATATGAATATAAATACCTGCCATGAGAAAACTTTTGATGACACCACATAGGCACATTAGTCACATAGAAAATCTAAATTTTGCTATCATTTAGCTATAGATTGTAAAAACTATGTGGCTACTGTGGCTATGTGGTAAAAAACGGTGTAAACTTGTAATGATTTAATGGCGAAAGTACAGTTATACAGTTTGTTTTTATGGGTTTTATTGTGTGGATGCTTAGTGAAAGTAACTGCACAAAACCATTATTTGCGCATACAATGTAATGATAGTGCCGTGCAACAATTACAACTAACAACCAAATTTGCCAATAAACCGCAATGCAAAACCTACATCAACCAATTACCTAGTTTATTGCAATCTAAAGGTTATTTAGCTGCATCGGTAGATAGCTTTTACCAAGATTCAGCTACAACTACCATACAGTTGTTTTTAGGCGATAAATATGTTTGGCAATCGCTTAGCATTTTACCCCAACAGCAAACTTTGTTGGAGCAATTAGGGATAAAAAAAGAAGCGTTTACAGCTAAACCCATTAATCCACAAAGCATTGTACAACTGCAAGAAAAGCTACTTGACTATTTTGATAACACAGGTTTTCCATTTGCAAAAATTGGTTTTGATAATGTACAAATAGCGAATGGTAAAGTGCAAGCGCAACTAGCTGTAAGCAAAGGTGTTTGGTACAAATTTGACAGCTTACATATTTTTGGCAATGCCAAAATAAGTAGCCAGTTTTTATACCATTATCTTAATCTACAACCAGGCGAAGCATTTAATAAAGAGAAGTTGAATACCATTAATCAACGCTTGCAAGAACTACCTTACTTGCAGCAAAGCAACGACTGGAATTTGAATATGCTGGCCACATCTTACAATATCAATTTGTATTTGCAGCCCAAAAAAAGCAATCAGATTAACGTGTTAATTGGTTTTTTGCCAGCCAATCAGCAAGTTGGCGGCAAGCTTTTACTTACAGGTGAGGCCAATTTGAACTTAAAAAATGCCTTTGCCACAGGCGAAACCATTTTGTTCAATTGGCAGCAATTGCAATCTGCCTCGCCTCGCTTAAACTTAGGTTTTCAAAAACCGTATATTTTCAACTCTAAATTTGGCATCGACTTTGGCTTTGAGCTGTATAAAAAAGACTCGACCTACTTAAACTTAGCTGCAAAACTGGGTTTACAATATGTACTTTCAGCCAAGCAATCGGGCAAAATAGCATTAGAAACGTTTAAAACCAATCTACTGACAGTTGATACAGCCACAGTAATTATTACCAAAAAACTACCTGATATTATTGATGTAAGTACCACAAATATTGCGCTTGAATACGAGTTAAATACTACTAATTACCGTTTTAACCCACGTAGCGGCAACGAATTTAAAATTGGCATTGGTGCAGGTAATAAAACCATAAAAGCCAATAATACCATTACGCAGCTTAAAAGCAGTAGCTTCAACTACAGTAGCTTGTATGATACGATTCAGAAAAACACTTATCAACTGAAAGTAAAAACGAGTTTTGCGCATTATTTTCCTACAGGTAGACAATCGGTTATTAAAACTGTTATTAATGCAGGCTGGTACGAAAGCCCAAATTATTTTAGAAACGAGTTGTTCCAGTTAGGTGGCTATAAACTGTTGAGAGGTTTTGATGAAGAGAGCATTTTTGCAAATAGATATGCAGTAGGTACACTAGAATATCGCTATTTGGTAGGTATTAACTCATATTTTAATGGCTTTATCGATTTAGGTGCTATTAACAATAAAGTAACTAATACCAACAATAGTTTTATAGGTGCAGGTTTTGGGCTAGCTTTTGAAACCAAACAAGGTATCATTAACATCAGTTTTGCCGCAGGTAAGCGCAACGATTTGCCCTTTAATTTTAGAGAAAGTAAAATTCACCTAGGCTTTGTGAGTATTTTTTAAAATTGATTGTACTATTTCGAAAGTGCTTTGTATCACCACCATCTAATCCACTATTTTTGCGGTTCAATAGCATTGTAATTGAAGCAAATTCTAACCATACTTTTTTTATTTTTCGTGTCATTTGCCTTTGGGCAAATGGATAGCACGAATGCCAATAAGCCGGGTAAAATAGATACAGGTAAAAAATTTGAAGCAAAAGTTTTACCAAATAAAAAAATTACAACAGTTGATAGTGCAAAAAAAAGATTTACTGTTGATTCAAGCAAAATAAAAGACTCGATAAGATTATCAGATTCGACAAAGAAAGTTCAGGTTTTAATTGATTTATTAAAGAAAGATTCATTATCAAAAGTTGCAACCAAGAATGCTTTACCAAAAATTGACACTTCTACTTACGCTACAATTCTATCGGTACCATATTTACCATTTGGCAAAGAATTAGAGTTTAAATTACAAAAAGACCATCATACAGATAAAAAAGACGAGTTATTTTATATGCTCGTTGCTGCTTTTCTTTTGGTAGGATTTATTAAAATTGTATTTCCAAAGTATTTTAATAACATGTTTAGCTTGTTTTTTCAAACCACATTACGGTCTAAACAAACTAGAGAACAACTGCTACAAAATAAACTAGCATCGCTTTTGATGAATATATTATTTATAAGCGTAGGTGGTATTTACATTGCGCTAGTTGTAAAGCTAAAAGGATGGGTTTCTGTTGATTTTTGGTTGCTAATTGCATATGCGTCGGCAATACTCGCCATTATATATACCATTAAATTTTTGTTTCTGCACTTTACTGGATGGGTATTTAACACAAAAGAGGCTGCCCAAACGTATATTTTCATTGTGTTTTTAAGCAATAAAAATATTGCAATTGCTTTGCTGCCATTTTTATTAATACTATCTTTTAATAGTGGACAAATTACCGATGTTACATACACAATTTCAGTATTTCTAATTGTAGGCATGTTACTATACAGATATTTCGTATCAGTAAGTTCAGTAAGAAAAGATTTGAGTATTAACCCCTTACACTTTTTTCTATACCTTTGCAGTGTTGAAATCTTGCCATTATTAATCATTTACAAAGCGGCTTTCAATTATATAGGAACAAGCATTTAATTTTGCCAAAATTTTAATTATCGCATGGCTAAAAAAGTAGCAGTAACGTTAGAAACTGAAACTAAAGTAATAAAAAAAATACTTATATCTCAGCCCAAGCCAGAAAGTGAAAAGTCGCCCTACTTTGACCTTGAAAAAAAGCACAATGTAGAATTAGTATTTCTACCCTTCATAAAACTAGAAGGCATTATAGCTAAAGAATTTCGCAAGCAAAAAATAGATATTACTTCATTTACAGCCGTTGTATTCACCAGTCGCAACGCAATAGACCATTTCTTTAGAATGTGTGATGAAATGAAGATTACTATCAATCAAGATAGCAAATACTTTTGTGTTACAGAGGCGGTAGCGCTGTATTTGCAAAAATTTATATTGTATCGAAAAAGAAAAGTTTTTTATGGGGCAGATGGTACCAATAAAAGCATGTTTGATGTAATAAATAAGCATAAAGAAAACGAACGTTTTTTATATGTATGTAGCGAAAATCAACAAGATAACGATATTGTAAACTGGTTTAAAAATCATAAATGTGATTATAAACTCGCATTTATGTACAGATCAGTCAGCAATGATATTAAGCCTACAGTAGAGAAAAATATATTTGATGTTATCTGTTTTTTTACGCCTAGCGGTGTAAAAAGTTGGTTTGATAATTACCCGGATTTTAGCCAAAACGAAGTATTCTTAGGCTCGTTTGGTCAAAACACTACCAAATCTCTTGAAGAATTAGGGTTTGAACTTGCTATTAAGGCACCGCAGCCGCAAGCACCAAGTATGGTTTCTGCGCTAGACAAATTTTTATTGTCGTATTATAAAAAATTATAATATATTTTAATATATGTTTCGTCAGCTAATGCCAAAAGCAAAAACAGGCTACCTAGCAAATGGCAGCCTGTGTAAGCATGAAGAAACCCCCTATAGTGTTATGCAGTTGCTTCTTCTAGTTGTACTGCAATTGCTGGTGCCAATTTTTTAGCTACAGTTTTAGGTGCCTGTACTTTTGGTCCTTCAAACGCATTTATATACAATTGTTTTAATTCACTTATTAATGGATAACGAGGATTTGCGCCAGTACATTGGTCGTCAAATGCCTGTTCTGCCATAGCATCTAAACTGGCATAAAAACGTTCGCCTGTTACACCAGCCGCTTGTATAGATGCAGGAATACCAACTTTCGCTTTCAAGTCTTCAATAGCAGCTATTAGCAATAGTACTTTTTCTTCATCGGTAGTACCGCCAAGGTTTAAATAATCGGCCACTCTTGCATAACGCCATTTAGCATTTGGATATTTATACTGTGGAAAAGCAGCTTGTTTACGTGGGTTATCTACCGCATTAAAGCGTACCACTTCTGTAATCAACATACCATTTGCAACGCCATGTGCTATATGGTGCGTAGCGCCAAGTTTGTGTGCCAATGAGTGACAAATACCCAAGAAACCATTGGCAAAAGCCATACCTGCAATAGTAGATGCATGTGCCATTTTTTCCCTTGCTTTTATGTTGGTAGTACCTTCGGTATAGCAAAGCGGTAAGTATTTAAACACCAATCTGATGGCTTCTAAAGCAAGGCCATTGGTAAATTCTGATGCCAACACAGATACATAACATTCTAGTGCATGTGTTAAAGCATCTATACCTGTAGCAGCGGTTAAGCTCTTAGGCATTTGCATCATTAATTCAGCATCTACAATGGCTATATCTGGGGTTAATTCATAATCGGCCAACGGATATTTTACACCAGTTTTTTCGTCGGTAATTACGGCAAATGGTGTTACTTCAGAGCCTGTACCTGCTGATGTAGGTATAGCCACAAATAATGCTTTTTCACCCATTTTAGGAAAATGATACACTCTTTTACGAATATCCATAAAGCGCATGGCTAGGTCTTCAAATCTTTCTTTTGGATGCTCGTATAATACCCACATAATTTTTGCTGCATCCATTGGTGAACCACCACCTAGTGCCACAATGGTATCTG